>JAUIKB010000200.1 GCA_030430975.1 Polyangia bacterium | reverse complement strand
TGCGCTGTTAGCTTTCGTCAGGTTTGCACTCTCCGCATCCTACTCGGTGGGTCAAAGTTACCCAGCGGATTTAGGCTTCTCCCGCCGCCGGCCACTTCATCGTAACAGCAACACGAGATTGACCAACACGCTGATGCCCAATAGCGTCGCCAGGATGAGCAACCACGTTTGCGATACGGCGGTCGTCGGTGGTTCGAGTTCGTCTCCGTCGTCGATGGCTTCGCCTTCGGCGAGGCCTTGCAAGGTGTTTGCTTCGATCTTGCTGCGAGCCAGACGCGGAGCCTTGCCTTCGAGCAGACATTCCAAATCGATCAGCAGATCTGCCGCCGAGCGGTAGCGGTCTTTGCGCTTCTTCGCCAACAGCCACTCGACGACTTCACCGAGTCCGCCGGTCAGTTGTTGGTTGATGTGGTCGGGCGGAGTTAGTTCGCCGTAGAGATGCCCCTCCAGAACCGGTTCGAGTTCGTCGCCTGGGAAAGGCGGTTGCCCGGTCACCATGTGATAAAACGTCGCTCCCAACGAATACAGGTCGGCCTGTTCGTCGATGTCCTCGCGCCCTTGCACTTGTTCGGGGGCCATGTAGTACGGCGTGCCGATCATGCGTCCCCGTTCGCGACGGGCCAAGCGCATATCGTTGGTCTGCCGAGCCATGCCGAGGTCCGCCAACTTGGCGATGCCGTCTTGCGTTAGCACGATGTTGGCCGGCTTGATGTCGCGGTGGATCAGGTTCTGGTCGTGGGCGCTCGCGAGCACGCCGAGAACCGAGTCGGCGATGAACAGCACCTCGGCAGGGGGCAGCGGTCCATTGCTGCGCAGCCGTGACTCAAGGGACTCACCCTCCAGCAGTTCCATCACCAAAAACGGTGTGCCGTCCTCAAGCACGTCGTCGTCTTGAATCGACACGGCGCCCGGGTGTCCCACCTTGTTCGCCAGGTAGCCCTCGCGCAAGAATCGCTGCCGGACCTGCTCCGACTTGGCGTAAATGTTGTGAAGGACCTTCATCGCGACGCGGTTGCCGTTGCGGTGCGTCGCTTCGTATACGGCCGCCATGCCGCCGACATCGAGCACGCGGTTGAGCGTCCATTTGCCGCCTACCACCAAGCCGGCGCGCTTCTGCGCTTCCTTAAAGTAGGGGTGATTTTCGTTCACAGTATCCTGTAGCCCGTCATGCGGTGGGGATCCAGACGAGGACGGCTTCGGCGACGTTGATGTCGTTCTTCTCCAAACCGACCTGAAGCGGCTCGATTTGTTCCGCGGCCTCGTGCCACTTGATCTGTGTTGCGTCGACCGCCTCCAGCAGTTCTCGATCGAGCTCCTGGAGGTCCGCCTCGAGATCGCCGATCTTTCCGTGCGCGCTTTGCATCCGCTGCTGGGCCTTTCGCACCTGCGCACGGCGCTTGGCGGCGCTTGCGATACCCGATGTACGGCGGCTGCCGAGCAACATGCCCAGCACCGCGCCGGCGCCTGAGACGACCTCGTCCTGCTTGCGCGCGCTGACGTCTAGCTGCAGCTCCTGCAGGCGCCGCTGCGCGTCGACGAGACGCTGTCCCGACTTCTCCATCTTGGCTTCAAACTTGGCCTTGAGTTTCTGGATCTCTTCGTCCGCGCGACCTTCGGCTTCGGCCAGGCAACGCGCTTCGAATTCGTCCCGCGGCTCGTCGATCCGTGAATAGAAATTGAGCGCCTTGTTCTGGAACAGGGACACGTGCTCGCTGCGGTACAGGTGGTCTTTGACCTGCTTGGTGAGCTGCGTGAAGTAAGGCGACTTGTCGATCGTCACGTCGGGTACGACGTAGTTCGCCCCGTCGGACGGGGTTTCGATCAGATCGCGATCGTCGTAATCGACGCGGCGCAGTTCAGCGAGGTCAGGCTTTTCCTGAAGCGGAAACAGCAGCGCTTCCCACTCGGCGTGAACGTCGACGCCGGCTTTGGCCTCGTCGAATTGGAGGTTGACGCGAAACAACAGGCCCGCTTCGTAGCGTTGCCCCGCGGGCACGGCGCCGACGGCTTCGGCCCAGTTAGCGGCCGGGTTGAGGTAACGCACCGGTGTGCCCGTGTGGACGTCCGGCGCCAGAGCGATCTCGTCGTCCTTGGGCGGCGTAGGAGCCGCGGCGGCGGCTTGCTCGGCGTGGGCCTCGGCTTGGGCGCGCAGTGGCGACTCGCGAGTTAGCGTAGCGATTTGCGATCGGCTCAGGGGTCCGCACAGGTAGCTCATGGCCCAGCGCGTGCCAAAGAGCGCCGGCGCTGGCCGGTGCGCACTGTGCAACAGGAACTGCCGCTTGCCGAGGCCTGTCACCAGCGCGTCAAGGTTCGCTTGAGCCGGCCCCTCGACGGACTTGAGCCCTTCCAGAATGCGCGCCTTGTCTCGCTCGGTCTGCAGCCGGCCGACTAGCCACGTGCCGGCGTTGGACATCGCCTTGTAGTCGAGGTCGACAGGGTTCTGAGTCGACAGCACGAGCCCCACTCCGAACGCGCGCGCTTGTTTCAAGATAGTGAGGATCGGCTTCTTGGACGGCGGCGCGGCGGTCGGGGGTACGAACCCGAACACCTCGTCCATGTAGACCAGCGCACGTAGGTCGGTCGATCCCGGCTGGGTGCGCATCCAGGTTACGACTTTGCTGAGCAGCAGCGTGACGAAGAACTGCCGCTCGGTTTCGCTCAAGTGGCTGATGCACACGATCGAGCAGCGCGGCTTTCCGTCCGGCGAGCGCAGTAGCTCGGGAATATCGAGCGCCGGCCCAGAAGTCCACGCGGAAAAGGAAGGCGAAGCAACCAGAGCGTTGAGCCGCATCGCCAGCGCCATGCGGTCCTTTTTGGGGAAGAACTGATCGAGTTCGAACACGCCGAGCTTGCGGATCGGCGGGTCGGGTATCTGAGTCAGTAGGGACCCTAAGTCGAGGCTCTTACCCGCCCGCCAGCTCTTCTCGATGATGTTGGCGAGCAAGATGTGCTCGCGGCTCGAGAGCGGATCCGCTTCGATGCCGGCCAACGTGAGCAGGCTCGACACGAAGCCTTCGATCTCGTCGCGCGCCAGCTCCGCGTCGACGTTCCAATCGATACTCGGCGCTGCCAATCCGCCGACGATGTTGAGCGGAACCCCGGCGGTCGAGCCGGGCGTGAACAGGCCGAACTCGACACTGTCGTGCAGATGTCGAA
Organism: Polyangia bacterium; assembly: GCA_030430975.1. Classification (GTDB taxonomy): domain Bacteria; phylum Myxococcota_A; class Polyangia; order Polyangiales; family Polyangiaceae; genus JAUIKB01. The sequence continues at coordinate 5,295 of JAUIKB010000200.1, read as the reverse complement.
TCGCGGTCAGTCGCGGGTCCCAGCTGGCCACGCCATTTTTCCACGTCTCGGCCGTTGATTGCGCCAACGCTTCAACGGTCATGCTCTTTTGCCGCGCGACATCTTCGCTGACCCAGGGCTGAAAACTCGCCGGGGCGAAGTCGGGAAAGTTCAAGAGCAGGTTGCCCATGTCGCCCTTGGGATCGATTACGATCGTCGGCACGCCCACACCGAGCGCCTCTTCGAGCGCAACGATGCCGAGGCCTGTCTTGCCAGAGCCGGTCATGCCAACGATCACGGCGTGGGTCGTCAGATCCCGGGGCGGGATGCCAACGGGTGCGTTGGTGGTCGCCCCGTTTGGGTCGACGGCATTTCCGACGTACAGGTCGCCTGGCTTCATATCAGGCGTTATACCAACTCCGCGCGACTGGGTCGCTGGCCTGAGCGCTAGGCGTTAACGGCCGACCGACGCTTGCGCGCCGCGACCTCCGGCGATTCGGCTACCGCCATGCCGACCAGGCGAGCGCCCTCCATGAAGTGCTCCATGCCGGTGCGGTTGAGCTCCTTGTTCACCGGTCCAACCTCCGGGAAGCCGCGCTCGGTGGCGTGCGCCTGCATTTCTTGCCAGTTGGCGAACAGGCGTCCCCATTCACTCTCCAGAGCGGTCTTGATGTGTTCGGTGCCGTAGACGCGATACCAAAACAGGTCGTGATACGCGACCGACGCAACGTACGCCCACGGGGCAAGCCACGTTTTCAGTGACCATTCGACTGGCTTCTTGAGCGGACCCCAGTAGATGCGGTGCTGGTTACGCGACGCAAACGTCATCTCCTTGAACGGTCCTTGGAACTCCCAGTTGGCGTTTGCCAATTCCGGATCGCCAACGATCTCGATGTCGCGCGTGTCGCCGCAGCCCAGACCTAGATCGTGCGCCAAGCGAATGAACTTGCAGTCTTTCATCGGGTCCATGCCCATCAACTTCGCCGCCACCGCGTCGATGGCGACCTGGTCGGACGAAGCCAACAGCACGTTCTTGACGTGCGGGATCATGCAACGCGGTCCCGGGCCGTCGCCGGCGAAGGTGCCGTCCATCACGGCGAACACGCCGGGATGGATCTTCTTCTGGATCATCAGCAGATCGCACAGCGTTTCGTGAATCACCGGGTGGGTCCAGTGACGGTGCTCGTTGAGCAAGCCGCCGAAAGCGTTCTTCATGGCGCCGGTGGTCGTTGTAAAGATGTGCGTCTTGACCGTGGGCAGGTGAATGATGTTCTCGCCGATGAAGCGCTTCGGGATTGAGAACCCCTTCGGATAGACCTCGTTGAGGCAGGTGAACTTCTTCGTCAAGTCACCCACGGCGTCGCGAACGTTGATCCACTCTTCGCCTTCGTAAAGATGGACGTTCCGCAACCCGTGCGCCTCGACCACATCGATCTGCTTGTTCTCACGCTCGCCCAGGTGGGCGTCGATGACGACCGTACGGTTGTGGCACGCGTGGATGAGTTCCTTCTTGTAGCCGTCCTGCTGCATCGCGCGGATCACGCCGTCGAGCTGCCACGGTGTGGTCGACGATGCCGGGTAGAAGAAATGCCACGAGATGTTGACCTTCAGCGCCGTGTCTGCCGTCTTGTCGATCGTGTCCTGGTAGTCGGCCAGGTTCATCAGCCGGTGGTAGTCCTCCAAGACTGTTTCCGGAGAGGTCTTGATCAGCGCTACTTTGGCCTTGGGGGTTTTTCCGTTCGTCGACATGGCAGTGCTCTACGTGCGCCGCCGTGGTCTCGCAAGCCCGGCGCGCACGTTCCACAGAAAGTCCACGAAAACAGCACGATACGGCTCGAGCTGTGCGGCCGGCGTGGCGGCCTGAATGGCCTGCTCAGCGATCGAATCTCGCGGTCACAGGGCCTGAATCCGGGGTGGCGTGCGGACGCGCCGCCGAGGTGGGCGCACGACCGGTCGGGAGCTCAGCAGAGCCCTTTGCGTCGAAAACCACCGCCCGACATGTCAGCGCCGTACGGCGCGTCCGCGGGCGGGTGGTGACGGATTGCCTATGGACAGGTTGCCACGGCCGGTGCGCGGCATTGCCCTTCGATGCAAGATGACAGATGCAGGCATTGAGCGCTGGACGTGCAGGCGTTACCGTTTGGAATAGGTGTGACACACTGCTGATTCACACAGCTCAGGCCGCCGGCGCACGCCGACGTACAGACATCGCCGATCGAGGGTAGCGGTGAGGCGACACATTGGTTCGTCGTCTCATCGCAGAAGATCGATAGAAACAGATTGCACGACAATTCCTCGGCCGGGTCGCAAGGGTCGCCGACGTCGCCGAGCGCTGGTGAGGCGCACTGACCGGTACTGCTGCAGATCAGTCCCTGTTGGCATCCGTTCACGTCGCTGCACGGCTGGCCGTTGGAGGCGCGTTCGGTGCACGTGCCGCCCGCACAGTAGAGTCCCGATGCGCAGGCTGTCATCGCGCACGACTCGCCGACTGACGCTAGCGCGACGCACTGACCGCTTTGTTCTGAACAGTACGAGCCCGCCGCGCATTGTCGGGTGGCGTCACAGGCCACGCCGTTGCCGAGCCACGCGGCGCAAACGCCACATGGAGCGCCCGTGGCGCGGTCGCAGAACCCGTCCAGACACTGCGCGTCCGCGAAACACTGCGCGCCGTCGGCGAGCGTAGCGCCCGTGCCGTCGCAGGTCGCGTCGCCGGACGCCGCCTGGCCCGTAACGAGCAAGTCGTACAACAGAGCGCAGTCGGATAGCGCCGCCTCATAGCGCTCCGCGACCGCAGCGAACAGTTCGGGTCGCACGCCGGTTTCGGGAGTCAGCGTCGACTCACAATCGGCGCGCGTTTGGCTGCGGCATTCGGCTTCGGTTTGCCAGAACAGCGCCAGCGGTGCGCACTTGGCGAACACCGCGCAGCTGGCGGTAGCGTAGCTGTCACATGCGTCCGCTGGCGTTACGCCGACATGCTTCGAGCAGCTCGGTGCGCCGGCGACTGATCCCGTACCCCCCGACCCCGCGGTGGCCCCGCTACCCCCGAAACCGGCCACAGCTCCCGTGCCTCCGGAGCCAGCGATGCCGCCGAGCCCACCGTCGCCGCCACTCCCGGACGAGCCGCCCAGACCCCCGATCGAGCCGCCGCCTGAACCGGCGAACGCTCCTGTGCCTGCAGTGGATGTTCCGGCGGAACCGCCTGGGGTGCTGGCGTCGTCAGCGCTGCCGTCCCCGCAGGCCGCGAAGCAGGACAAGGTCAGAAGAGCGGTAGCCGCCAGCGTCGAAGCGCGCCACCGCGCGCGCGGCGCTCGTTTGCGCTGGCTCACCACCGCTGATCGGCTTCTGCTACTGGCACTGCTGCGTGCGCGACACGATGATCGGCGTGCAGCTGCCCGGAACTCCGCTACAGAATGCGTTGAAGGAGGCGGTGACGCCGCACGCGGGTACGGTCGGGCCGACCCAGCCGGCGGTGAGCCCGCAGGAGGCGTCGCAGCCGCCGTTCGCAACGCCGAACAGTGGGACGGTCGCCGTGTCGCAGTTCATGTCAAACCCACCACAGAAGCTGGGCGTCGACGAGAAGGGAGCGCCCGGATTCACGCCCGGGTCCGAGTCGCAGCAGTCGTCTGCCGTGGCGGAGAACACTGGGGGTGCGAATCCCAAGCAGTAGCAAGCCGTCGCGCCGAGCGGATCGCCGAAGCCATCCAGGTCGCCGTCGAAGTTGTGCCCCACGCATCCGGAGAGATTGATTTCCTGATCGATGCCGTTGACGCAGTCGTTGTCCTGCCCGTCACAGATTTCGGTAGCCGCTGGGTTGATCGCCGGATCGGTGTCGTCGCAATCGTCGCCTGCGTCTTCTCCGACATCCTCGTTGTACGTGTCGTCGTCTTCGTCGCCGTCCAGATCGGGGCCGGTGACGGCTGGATCCGCGCGAACCTCGTACGAGAAATCGAACGGGACGCCGCCGATCGAGCGAATGCGCATGAACTGGTGTGTGGACTCAGCGTTTACGCCAGCCTCGACATCCGCGAACGCGTAGTGCGAGCCGGGTGGCCTGCCACTGCCGACGTGGACGTCCAGGAACGTGACGCCGGGTAGCACTGCAGGATTCGCGATGCAGGTGCCGTCGACGAGTTCGCTGGGCGTGCAGCTGGTACATGTCATGACGTTCGGCGGCGCTGCGGTGTCACACAGGCGCGTGATCACGATCCGGGGTTCGTCGAGGTTCCCGGTGAAGGGCAGCGTCGTGCTCGTCGAGGTGATCCGCGTATCGGCGGTGAGGACCTCTGTCCCCGCGTCCCAGACGCCCGGCCCGGTTAGGCTGATGCCAGCAAAGACGTCCTGGTCGACTTGTGGAGATCGTCCCGGGTCGAGGGTAGGTGCTGCGTTCGGATCACTCCCGGCGACAGCAACGTACGTTGGCGCATGGGTTATCGACGCCACGCCGTGGTCGTCGAATCGTACACGCGCCCGGTACCGGGCCAGCAGCATGCCCTTCTGTGCTACCGGCTCTTCACCCGAGCTGGCCGGATCGTCTGCCGCCCCGCAGCCTGCGAGGGCTGCCGCCGCCAGCGCCATGGTGCCCATCCCCAATAGCCGAAAGATCATGGGCGTCGACTAGCATGTGCCGGCACTTACGGCTAGTCACTGACCGCCGCCCGTCGCTCTTCGATGGACGTGAAGTGTTGCCGTCCTCTGGCTGCTGGAATCTCTGGAGACTTTTCGGTCCAGCTCGACCGTGGCAGTGCCTGAAAGCAGCCGAACTGTTCGGCGAGCATCAGCGGTCAGCCGAAGCGGAACGTCACGCAGCACGCGCCTGCACGTTGCGAGCACATCTTTGCCGCGATGTCGTGGCCGCGATCGCCGCTGGAAGGCTCGGCGACGTGGGCGATTCCTTCAAACAGAAGATGAAGCAGGCAGCCGATGCCGCTCCGCCTCCGGTGATCATCAATATGAGAAAAAAATCCGGGCGACCAGGACGTTAGGCGATGTCTCGCCAGTGCCGCGCGTCGGCGAACAGCGTCAAGGGTGTGACGTTCTCCGTCGCGACGACGGCATCGAGCAGCTGTGCTTGGGCCCCCAGAAGCACGTCACAGTCCAGCGCCGCAGCGTCAGCAGTCGGCCGGCCTTGGTTCCGCGCCAACGCCCAGAGTTCGGCGGCACGCAGCATCGTCGGCGTGGTGAGCGGCGCGTAGCGAAGCATCTGCTGGAGGTTATCCAACCGATGAATGCTCTTCGTTTTCTTAAGACGCAGAAGCTCTCGACGAACCTCGTAGTCGGCTACCTCCGAGACGAATACCGATGCGCCGCTCTGGAGCT
>JAUIKB010000199.1 GCA_030430975.1 Polyangia bacterium | reverse complement strand
GAGTGTCGCCTTGTTTTCGACCTCTTGAAGCGCGGCGATGTCGGGCTTCCAATTTCCGATCACCGCGGCGAGGGCATCGAGTTTGTCCTGGTACTCGCCGGTGCTGACGACGGTTTCGTCGCCGAGCACTTCCGGACTGTCGACCTTGTCATTGAACAGGTTCTTGACGTTCCAATTCATGACCCGCAGTCGCACCGGTGGCCCCGGTTCACCACCCGCATCCGCTCCGCCAGCGCCGCCGGAACCCGCAGCCCCGGCAGCCCCACCGCCGGAGGAGGTCGGCTGTTTCAGGCCCGAGTCAGAACATGCCGCGAATCCAGCGGCCAAGGCGCCGAGCGCGAAGGCGACGGCAAGACGAGAAGAAAGCATCACGCCAGCATAGCGCGCTTCTCGCAGTCGGAGCACGCACTGCGACGAATTGCGGTTGTTATGCCGGACGCTTCACACTAGAGCATGCGGGCCGCGCTCGATTCCCGCCTGGCACGCGTGTCATGGATAAGCCGAAGAACAAGCCTAGCGACGATAAAGCCAAACGCTTGGGAGTGGTGCGCGGAAGACGGTCCAAGCCGGAGCGACCGACCACCGGTTCGGCACCGGCGGCGATTCCCTCGCGCGAAGGCGACCCGGACCTCGCGATGCGAGCGCTGCGCCGGGCGAAGGAGATCGCGGAGCACGGCGAGAGTCCCGAACCGGTCGTGCTGATCGAACCCGCAGACTTGGCTGCGTTGGACGCAGTCACAATCCGCCGCGAACTCGACCCGATGATCGTCGCGCCACACGCCGACGACGCGTTGGACTCGCTGCTAGTCACGGGCGTCTTGGAAACGCTGCTACCCGAGGTAAAGGCGATGGTCGGGTTTGGAGACGGCGAGTGGCGACACAAGGACGTCTGGAAGCACACCAAGCAGGTCGTGATTCAATCCGTGCCGCGTCTCGAAGTCCGCTGGGCGGCGCTATTCCACGATATCGGGAAGGTCAAGACGCGCTCGATCAGCGACAACGGCGAAGTGCACTTCTTTGGGCACGCAGAGGTCGGCGCGCGAATGTTCGACAAGCTGGAGCGCCGACAGCGTCTATTCCGGACCGAGGAAAACCTGCGTGACGCAGTACGATTCCTAGTCCTGCATCATCTGCGCGCCAGCCAGTACGACGGTAAGTGGACGGACAGCGCGGTGCGTCGCTTTGCGCGCGAGATGGGCCCACACATGGAAGACTTGCTGTGTCTGTCGCGCGCGGACATCACGACGAAGCGCCCCGAAAAAAAGAAGCGCGGTATCCGCATGATCAACCGCCTCGCCACGCGTATCGGCGAACTAGCCAAAGAGGACGCCAAGGTACCGCCGCTGCCAAAAGGCGTCGGCAACCTGATGATGTCCGAGTTAGGCATCCCACCTTCCCGCAAGCTGGGCGACATCAAGCGCGCTCTTGAAGGGGCCTGCGAGGCAGGCGAGCTACTCAGCGGCCAGTCGAGCGAATACTACGTCGAATTTGTCGCCAACAACCGCGAGCGCTTCGGAATCGACTAGACCAGCTTAGGGGCGGCGCTTAATAGCGCGGCTGATCAGCAGCATCGCGCCGGCCGCCGCCATCAGGATCAGACCGGCCACGAACAGCAAGATGATGAAGGCGATGCTCGGGGGACTCAGCACACCGTAGCTCGGGTCTTGTCGATCGTAGTGAATCCGTCGTCGTGCCCCGATCTGGGCCGAAGCCTCGGGATTGCTGGACACGTGCGTCTGCTGCACCGTGTAGGGTTTGCCGCCAATCGAGTAGCGATAGGTGATGCGCACTGCATCCACGGGCTTGCTCTTCGCGCCACGACTGCCGACCCGAAACGACTTTTGGGTCGGTACACGCTCGATGACGACCCCGTCCACGACGCCCCAGTCGCGCAGCTCGGCGGTGGAGTACGTGTACCCGCCGTAAGCGCAGCTCGTCATGCCGAGGATCGCCAGAATGACGGCAAGAAACCACAGGCCTTTCATCTCCCGCAGCGTATACCGCCCGGTCCACGCTGGCGATCAATCCTAGCGAAAGCGCGGCGAACCCGCGTAGCGCGGACCGAAGCGCGGCGACGAAAACCCGGCTCGATACAGCAACCGAATCACGCGCCCTCGGTGCCCGCTAAACGGCTCCAAAAGCCGTTCCATTTCGGCATCGGAGCTGCGCGCCTTACCCAGGAACGCGTACCCCACAAGATGAGGCAGGTGATAGTCACCAAACGGCACCGAGTCAGGATCGCCGAGCGCATCGAAGCCCGCACTTCCTAAAGTCCACGGCCCGATACCCGGAACGTCTTGCAGTACCCGATCGAGTTCCGCTCGGGTCGTCACATCGGTAAGCAGACGCCAGCGCGCCGCAACTTCGCGCAGCGTGCGCGCGCGCCGGCGATCTACTCCGGCGTCCGCGTACTGCTCATATGACAGCTTCATGAGGCTCGCGCGACTGGACGGCAGCGTCAAACCAAACGGCCCGGGTGCATTTTCCTTGTGATAACTAATAATCCGGCGATGCGCGATCACCGCCTCTCTAGACGTGACCCGCTGGCCGTAGATCGCGGTAACGACCGCATCGAAGACCATCGGCGTTCGCGCCAAGCGGATATGGGGAAACCTCGCCAGCCATCCGAGCACACGTCGGTCATCGGTGCGGAAATCCTCCGGGCGATCCTCTAAGCCGGTCATCGGGCGGCTCCGGGCGATCAGCCACTGTGCCCCTTCTCCCCACGCCCGCGCGGTGATGCTGCTGTCGGCTTGGGATAACTCCAGCGTGCCCGGTCCGTCGGGGGTCCGGAAGGCGCGACGAACACTGTTGCCCTCGATGCGCGTCGTCGGATCGCGCGTGCCCTTCTGGATGTCGCTCAATACCTCGCTCAGCCGGAAAGTCGCGGTGCATGCATGGAGTTGAACAGCGTCAGGTTCCACCGGCGGCTCCATACACGATCGCACGGCGTACCGCAGCCAGCGGCGCCGTCTCGTCTAGCCGCACGCCACCGGTGGTGGCCACGATGCCCAAGCGCCGAAACAGCGCGTTCAGGTCGACTGGGGAACCGCGTCGAGCATGGCGCGCCGACAGGTCGCGCAGCGTCGTGCCTCCCAACGCCTGGTCGATCGTGTCGATCGCACGTCTCAACGGCCAGACGCGAGTCGCGTTGCCACCGGCGGCCAACACAGCGCGCAGACCAACCTCCAAGCCCTTGCCGGTTCGCTGACGCGACGACAGATCGGCCAATAGACAGACGATCGCGCCGCCCCAGTAGACACCACTAAAGCCCTCGACGTTCTCTAGACCGGTCTCGGTAACCGCGGGCAGTCCACGACTCATGGCGGACGCAAATTCTGCCCACACCTGTTGTTCGGTGTACCAGCCGGCTCGCGCCCGAATAATCGGCTCGTAGTAAGTCGCTAGACCCTCGTCGAGCCATTTCCCTTCTCGTAAAAACGAAGGGAAGCCCAGATGAAAAAGCTCGTGCACCAAGACCCAGTCCTTGTACAGGTCGGTCTTGGTAGCGTCCGAACCGAGGAGCACCGCGACGCCCGGTTCGCTCGCCGGCAGAACCTTGCCGAAGACCACGCGGCTCTCGTCCGGCGTCGGAACCAAGGTGACCATGGCGCCGGACGTCGGGAAGCCTCCGTAGAACTCTGCTACCGCGCGCGCCGCGCTCGTCGTCCATTCACTGGCCGTCGTCTGGCTCACGGTGAACGGTCCGTCCAGCATCACGGTTTCCAAAGTCGCCTGGCCACTGCCTATGTGGGGCAGGCGAGTCGTGACTCTGCGCGTCTTGCCGAACGCCGTATAGGTCGCCACGCGCAGTTCTTCGGCACGGAGCGCGTAGCCACCGGCGCTGCGCCGCAATCCGGTGTGGAACGACGCGCCTGGCGGCGTGTTGACCCGCAGATGCACCGCCGCTCCGATCGGCACGGGATCGGGACGTAGCAGCCACGTCGAGCCGGGCGCAAACCATGAGTCGCCCACGCGGATCGCGCGATCGAAATGGTCGGCTGCTGCTGCCGCGCCCGCCAGGTCGAAGCGGTATCGAATATCGAAGCGACCGTCGCTCAATCGCCAGCCATCCGCGACTTTCCGCGCCCCGCGCTCCAAGGTGACAAAAGGCGCCATGCCGGAATCGACGCTCAGCGATTGATATCCCGATCCGTCACAGCGCGCGTCGACGCGCAGCGCACCGGCTGCCGCCTTCAGTAAGGTCGCACGATACTCGCAGCGACCGCCCCGCGGCGGCTGGTTCGGCGCCGGCGCGCATGCCACGACGGTGGATCCCAGCATCGCGCACGCCACCTGAATCTGGGACGCCCATCGCACCTGACCACATTAGGCGGTCCCGAGCAGGAGCGCGACTCGCGCGTCGACAACGTAGGGGTATAGTCACCTTTGGTGACCGAACACTCCGAACCCGCGACGTTTCGCCGTGCCGCGACCGCGGCGGCGGTCGGCTTGATAGCCGTAGCGATCAGCATCGCCGCCGGTCGCCGCCCAGCCAGCGGCGCGGAGATCATCGCCGAAGGCAGCGCGTCGGGTAAGCCGGAGACCGCCGCCGCCGCGTCACAGCCGCCCCCCCCCGCGCCCACGGCCAGCGATCCGCCGCTCGCTCCGACTGTCGAGCTGCCCACCTTGGGCGATGTCGTGCCCGGGTACGGATTGACCGACCCCGACCGCGCCTGTCTCCCACCCGACCCGATCGGCCTGGGACCCTACGCTGCGTATCGCAAGCTCGATATCGGTCGCGTACTGATTCCGCAGAAAGGCGGGCACACCGACGACCTTGGATTCGACGTGATCATCCACTTTCACGGGCACGAGGCCGCGCGCAAGTCGTTGGTTCAAACCGCACGGGGCGTCGTGTTCGCCGGCATCGAGCACGGCATCCTGAGCGGACACTATGCCAAGCCGTTCTCTAGCAGGTCGCGTTTCAAGGCGGTCGTAGGGAGCATCGAAGACGCGCTCAAGGCGCACACCGAGGACAAACGCGCACACATCCGACACCTGGCGTTGAGCGGCTGGAGCGCAGGCTATGGAGCCATCAATCAAATCCTGAAGCGCACGAAGCGAGCGATCGATGCGGTCATCTTGCTCGACGGTCTGCACGCCGGGTGGCGACCGAAGTTCGATCCCAAGCATGAAAAGGCGCGACCGATGGATGTTGACCCCGCCTTCATCAAGCCGGTGTTCGACTACGCGACCCGCGCCGCGCGAGGCGAAGGCCTCTTCGTGTTCACTCACTCTGAAGTGGATCCGGTGACGTACGCGTCCACATCGCTCGTCGCCGGCCGACTCTTGTCGGACCTGGATCTCAAACCGCGAGCGGCGCCTGACGGCAATCACCCGCACTCGCTGGCGTCCCAAACCGACGTTAAGGGTTTGCACGTCTGGGGATTTCGGGGAGGCAACAAGGCAGGCCACTGCGCTCAGCTGCAGCACATCTCCCCAGCCGTTTCCGTCCTAGAAAAGGTTTGGGGTACGCCGGCGATGGACCGCACCGTCAAACCGACCCCTGCGCCGCCAAAGCCGTCAAAAAAGGACAGCCCTCCCGGTATTGCGTTCGGCTACGTGCCGCCCGAAGAGTCCAGTGGGGGTGTCGCCCCGGGTGACCCGTTCGAAGCCGTAGCCCCGCCGATCGTCGATAGCCTAGAGCCGATGGTTCCGCTCGGCGACTAGCGTCGGGGGCGGGTCACCGAGGAACGCGCTACTTCGAGATCCGGTAGATGTAGCCCTCGCCGGTCCCGACGTAGAGGTTTCCGGCAGAGTCGAGCGCAGCCGGCGAGTAGATCGGCGAACCGCTGCTCACGTCCCAATCACACCGATTAGTGCCGCTGTACTTGGCAGGCACAGACTCGACCTTAACGCGGCTCTTCTCGCCGAGATACACCTGCCATTGGACCTTGCCGCTCGCCGCGTCGACCGCGTACACGCGCCCATCAAAGCGCGGCGTGTAGACCATATCCCCCGCCGCCGCCGGCGATGACCAACTCGGAAACAGGCACTCGCCCACGGTGTGGCGAAACTTCGAACGCCCCGACTTGGCGTCGATTCCGATGACGTCGCCGGAGTACGGTTCGGGATAGACTAACAGCCCCTTGGCCACAGCCGGAGTAACGCGCACGTTGCCCCAATCGTCCTTCTTTCCAGCCTTGGTGTCCTTTGCGTGCCAGCGTACCTGACCAGTGCTCCTGTCGATCGCGACGATCGCGGGCTTGCCGCTAAAGTACGTGTCCCGCGCAAACGGCACCAAGAGGTGCCTACCGTGGACGATGGGCGTTGAGTACACCTTGATGGGGTCGTTGCCCTTGCCAGACCAGGCAGGCCGCGTGACGGTCTTGCGCCAGATCTTCTTGCCCCGCAGATCGACCGCGATCACGTCGCCCTCCTGTGACGCAGCGTAGATCCGTGTGCCGTCGCTAGCCGCACCGCCGCGAATCGCGCCGCGCAGCGTGACGACCCACGACTTCGTGCCGCTCGCCTGGTCGAGCGCAAACAGGTTGCCACCGGCGTCGCCAGCCACCACGCGGTCACCGATCAGCAGCGGATGCGTGTACACCTTTCCGGAGGCTTGATACTCCCAAACTATCTTCTGCGTTTTGATATCGATCGCGTAGAACTTGCCGTCGTCGGAACCCACGAACACCCGCTCGCGGGTTGCCGCAGCACCGTTGGCATCATTCGGAAGCTTCACGAAGCCCTTGGCGACGCCGTCGTTGCTGTTCAGAAAATAGACGCCGTCTTTGGGATCGCCAGCGTTGTGCTTATCGCCGCAGGTCGGCACAATCACCAGATCGCCAACGACCAGCGGTGAGTTGAGCCAAGACTGAATCCCGACCTTGGCGTTCCAGGCCACGCGCGGGCGGGTGATGACGGGCACGTCCACGTTGCCCGTCCGCGCGGCGTCTCCGTGAAACATCATCCAGCCGCCGTCACCGCTGATCGCGATCGGCTGTTTGGGCGGGTCCTCGGTAGGTGGATCGTCCGGTGGGGCTTCGGCGACCGTCGCGGTCGCTGTTGGCATCGCGAGGGTCGCCGGTTGTTCGTCCGGCGACTCTCCTGCGGACGTAGGCGCCTGGGTTGCGCCGCCACAGCCCATCGCGGCGGTCAGCATCGCTAGCGATGGAAAGCGGGGCAGGAGACCGAGCCGACCCGCTCGACGAGACCGCTTTGAGGTCAAAGAGAACGCAAGCACGCGGCGACTATATCCGACGCAGGCGCGACCGAGCCGAAAACGCTCATCGAGGAACCGTAGAACCGGTGCCCGCGCTGGGACAGCGCCTAAAACGGCAGCTCGTCGAGCTGTACGTTGCCGCCGGACAGGACGATGCTCGCGGCAGCAAGCGGCGCGATCGAGTCGAGGCCGTCGCCGAGTACCGCCGCCACAGCCACCGCCGCGCTAGGCTCGACGATCAGTTTCATGCGTTCCCACGTTAACCGCATGGCGTTGACTATTTCGGCCTCGTCTACCGTCACCACGGCGTCGACGAGGTCCCGAACGACCGGCCACGTATGTTCGCCCAATCCGGTGCGCAGCCCGTCGGCGATGGTGTGTGAGTCGCCCGCTGGGATCAGTCGACCCGCCGCCTTAGAGCGCGCCGCGTCGTCGGCGAGCTTCGGCTCAGCAGCTACGACCCGTACTCTGGGCATGCGCGCCTTGATCGCAATAGCCACGCCCGCGGTGAGTCCACCACCGCCGATCGGTACGACCACTACCCCCGCATCCGGCGCTTGCTCCATGAGCTCGAGAGCTACGGTGCCCTGGCCGGCGATCACAGCCGGATGATCGGAGGGTGGAATGAACGTCGCCCCCAGCCGCGCAGTGAGTTCGCCAGCCGTCTTGCTGCGTGCGGCGAGGGTGGGCTCGCAGTCGTACACGCGAGCCCCGTATCCGACCACGGCCGCCCGCTTGGTCGCCGGTGCCGACGTCGGCATGACGATATGCGCAGCGATGCCCCGTGTCTTGGCCGCGAGCGCCAGTGCCTGAGCGTGATTGCCGCTGGAATGGGTAACCACGCCGCGCGCGGCGTCAGGCCCAGAGAGCTCGGCGATGGCGTTCATGGCTCCGCGGATCTTGAACGCGCCCACCCGCTGTAGGTTCTCGCACTTGAAGAACAATGGGCGGCCCGCGACGCGCTCGAGTGTCTGCGACGTGAGCACTGGGGTGCGATGCACGTGTTCGGCAATCCGCGTCTGCGCCGCTTGAATCGAAGCCAGGTCGACCGAGTGTTCCACCACTCTGAGTGGTGTTGCTGCGGGGCGCCGGATGCAAGCGGCAGCAACAAAAGAAAGCGGGCCTCGAGACAGGGGAACGTCTCGAGACCCGCGAGGGGTTGGTGAACTGCTCACCAGGGGGATTGACCATGTTACGGCGTCCGCCCTCAAACGGTTTCGGACGCGAACGATTAACCGCGCGGCGTGCGCTTGGCGGCGGCGCGCTTGCCTCGCTTCTTGCCGCCCCGCTTCCAGGCCTTCTTGCCGCGCTTCATCTTCTTCGTAGCCT
>JAUIKB010000198.1 GCA_030430975.1 Polyangia bacterium | reverse complement strand
GTCGACCGGCGGACGAAGATGATATGAGCGACGCTGAGCCAAAACCCGACGGGGCGGAGCTACGCGTCAACCTGTTCGGTCGCACCGACGTCGGCCAGATCCGCGAGCACAACGAGGACAACTTCCTGATCGCGGATCTGACCAAACAGAGCCGCAGCCTAAAGGAAGAAGACCGACATCAGGTCGTCGGCCCGCGCGGCACGCTGCTCGGGGTCTGCGACGGCATGGGCGGCGCCGCAGCTGGCGAGGTTGCCAGCCAACTCGCCGTCGACATCATCTGCGAGCACCTCACGGAGGGCGGCGAGCCAGAGGACCGAGACGCGCTAGCGCGCCGGTTGGTTCGCGCAGTCGAAGAAGCCGGTCTGCGAATCTTTAACGAGGCGCGAGCCGACAGAACGCGGCGCGGCATGGGAACGACGGCGACTGTGGCGGCGCTGATAGATGAACGCTTGTTCGTCGCTCAAGTCGGCGACAGCCGAGCGTACATTCTGCGCGGTGACAAGCTGGTCCAGGTCACACGAGACCAATCGCTGGTGAACCAACTCATCGAAGCCGGCCAGCTCACCGAAGAAGAAGCCGAGACCTTCGAGCACAACAACATCATTCTGCAGGCTCTGGGAACCGCCGATACCGTGCAGGTCGATCTGACGTACGTCGATCTGCGTAAGGGCGACCGGTTGATGCTCTGTTCCGACGGGCTCTCAGGCATGATTCGCGCCGACGAAATGCGTGAGGTCATGACGAACGTTCAAGACCCGCTCGAAGCCTGCAAGCTGCTCACCGAAAAGGCGAACTTCGCCGGGGGCCACGATAACATCACGGTGATCGTGGCGAATTTCGACGGCGACTTGCTTCAGGAACCGTCCGACGACGACGTACTGGCGTACACCAAGTACGCGCTACCAGAAGAACCGCGGGCTGACGTCACGGTGCGCATGCCGTCGGTGGCTCCCCCGGAGGACGACGACCCAGACGTCAGCGAAGAAGCCGCTCGCGAGTCGCGTAAGCTCCGCGTGTCACACACGATGGTGGGGATGCAGCGGCCGGACATCCCCGACGCGGAACCCGCTGCTGATGCTGGCGGGCCCGTGTACAACCCCGACGATGACCCGGTGGACATCCCAACGACGGGTCTGCACCCGGCGCTCGTAGGCGCGATGGTGCTGGGAGCACTCGTGCTCGCAGCGCTGGCGGGTGGCTACGCGGCCCTGACCAACTAAGCGATGCGTCAGGCCTTGCGCAGGGTGCTTTGGCTCCTGCCCACGCTCCTGCTGATCAGCGTCGCGGCGTTCTGGCTCGTCACACCCCAGGGCGGATCGTTGCCGAAGTTCGTCAACGCCGAGCCGCGTAGCGTTGATCAGCTCGCGGACACCGCGCTGGACGCCGCCGCCCGGGGCGATCGAGCGGCCCAACGCGAGCTGGTGCGACTGGGCGGCGCCGGACTGCCGTTTGTGCTCCCGAAGCTCGATACGCTACCCCCGCAGCGACGCGCCCGTGTCGCGCTCGGTTTGATGCCGCTCGCGCGGCGAATGGGAGTGCAGACCGACGGCGACGACGCCACGCCGCAGGGCGCAGTGCTCTTCTGGACGCGCTTCTGGCAGGACCGCGCGATCGATTTTCGTCCCGCCGTCGTGCGGCGCGCGGTGCGGCGTGTGATCGATCGACCCTCCGCCTTGCGCCGCGCCGATCTACGCGCGCTGGACACCTACGCGCTACCCGAACTCATCGCACAGCTCGAACCGATTCGGAACGTTGCGGACGTGAAACGAGCGCACGAACTGGGTACGATCGCTGCGCGCGCTACGGGTCGACAGTGGCTCGCCCCGCGCGACGCCTCACCGGCAGTTGCGCGCGCGGAGGTACGCCGCTGGAAGCTCTGGTGGAACGGAAAGGGCCCCGACTTCAAAGCGCCGGACGCCATGGGTCGACTCGGCGGAATGGTTCGACAGACCCAGTACGGGGTCTGGGCGAACCGCACGGCTCTCGAGGGACTGCCGGACGCTGACGGAGCTAGCTTCATGCGCCGAACTTCGAATACGGCGTTGTTGATGCTCGCTGGCGCCACCGGTGTAGTGGCGATCGCGCTGCTGCTCGGGTGGGCGACGGCACAGCGATTTCGCTGGTTCGCGATCGCGACTCCCCTCGCCGGCGTCCCGTCGATCGCGTGGATGAGCACGGTCCGCGACGGCGGCCTGCTCACCGCAACGCTCGCGATGGCTCTAGCTGGCGGGGTTGTGTATGCCATCGTCCAACGTTCCGCTCTGAGCGAGCAGCTCAGCGGCACGCGTCTGCTCGGTCAGGTTGCGCTCGGCGCAGCCCCGTGGCGGGTTGCGATGGCGACATCCCGCTTGACGATCGCATCTGCCACGTCGCTGATCGGCGCGCACACGCCGCTACTGCTGACCGGAGCGTTTGTCGCCGAGCACCTGTTCGGACTGAGCGGTCTCGGGCCGCCCACGATACGCGCCGTCCAAACCGGAGACACGGCCTGGCTCATGGCGGTCGCGATTTGCAGCGCGGCCATGACGGCCCTGGGGCAGATCGCCAGCGACGTGATGCTGTGGTTGGCTGACCCTCGATCCCGACCGGCGCTGCGCCGACGCCGGACTGGAGCTGACTGATGTCACCGATCGCACTGACCGCTCCGCTGCTGCTCGCCGCCGTCGCTGCGGTGGCGTTCGGGTGGGCGATGGGCGCTACCGCCGCCTTCTGGCACCCGTTTTGGGATGCCCTTCTGGCGCGGGCGATCGAGGCCTCTGGAGTACTCCCCACCGTGTTGGTGGCAGCGCTCGTCTACGCGCACGGTGGTCCGCCGCGCTGGGTCGCGCTGGCCGCAATCTTGGCGTTTCTGCGAGGCGTAGCGATCGCACGACTGGTGCGCGGCGAATTGATCACATCCTCGCAGGCGCAATACGTCTTGGCGGCGCGGGCGCTTGGCGTCCCCAAATGGCGTGTGGTCTGGCGCCACGTCGCTCCCCCGGTGCTGCTCCGGACGCTGGTGTGCGCGGCGGCTATTCCGGGACTGGGACTGGCGATCGACTTGACTGCAGGCATCTTGGGCCTGCCTACGGTGGCACGCTGGCCCACATCGTCCGGTCAACCGTCAGCCTGGCTCCTGGCGGGGATGGGGGTGGTCCTGACGTCCGCATGGGTCAGCGCAGCGTCCTGGCTCGAAAACCGGACGAGGCGCCACTGGCATATGAGTGGCCCACAGACGCAGCCGACGTCTTTGGTCTTGCCAGACCGCGATTGTTGACTACAGATCGCCGCATGCCGATTCCCGAGGTTTCAGAGCGCGAGTTCGAGGCGCGCGTGATGCGGAGCGAACTGCCCGTGCTGGTCGAATTTGGCGCGACGTGGTGCGGCCCGTGCAAAACGGTTGCGCCCGAACTGGAAGCGCTAGCGACCGAGCTCCAGGGGAAAGCCGAAATCGTCAGCGTGGATATCGACAAGAGCCCTGCCCTCGCCCGCGCGCTTGGGGTTCAGTCCGTACCTACGTTCGTGGTGTTCGCCCAAGGGCGACCCGCCGGTGCGCAGACCGGCGCGCTCCCACGCGCTCAGCTACGGGAGATGCTCGAGCCGTTTTTGCCGCGGGCCCAGGGCGCACTCAAGCCGGAGGAGGTCGCCGAACTGGTCAAAGGCGGCCGCATCAGCCTAGTCGACACGCGCGAAGCCGCCGTGTTCGCGCGGTCGCGTATCGCGGGCGCCGCAAACATGCCGATCGATGAGATCGAGAATCGACTCGCCGAGCTGCACATGCTGCCGGCACCGCCGGTCATTTACTGCCGCGCGGGCGACAAGACGAAGGACCTGGCGGACCGTCTCGCGAGCCAGGGCGTGCCCGTATCGTTCCTCGAAGGCGGGGTCCTCGGTTGGGAGGGCGCGGGATTCAGTCTTGAGCGTCCGGACTAGGGTCGCTATCCACCGCCGCGCGAACGGCCGCCGCAATCACGACACGAACCGGGACCGCCGCCGATGCGGCCAATCGCGCGCAGACGTCGAACTCTGGCTTCACCGTCGGGGCCGCGCCCGCCCCTGTTGAGATCTTGACGGGGACGTCGCCGTAACACGTCGTGACGGTATGCATACGCCGGGGCCGCACCGTGCGCGACACGTCTCGATATCTAAGTCCGATCGACGTCGTTTCGTTCAGCAGCAGCTGTGCCAGATCCTCACGCCGCGCCGGTTCACAGAGCACGCTCAGCACCAACCCGGGTCTACCCTTCTTCATGATGACCGGCGTTGCCCACGCGTCGAGGGCACCGGCGCCGACGCACTGCTCGATGACGTGAGCCGCGAGTTCACCTGTCATATCGTCCACAGTCACTTCGATGTGCACCGCGTGGACCTGAGCGTCTGCGCTCGGCTGGACCAACACTGCGCGCAACACGTTCGGCCGGTCCGGCCAAGTCCGCGTGCCGGCGCCATACCCAACCGCGAGTGGCACGCCCCTGGGCCAACGACCCGTGCGGCCGAGCGCTCCTGCGATGGCTGCGCCGGTCGGCGTGATCAGCTCACCGTCGACACCCCCGTCGTAGGTCTCCAGTCCCCCCAAGCACAGGATCGTCGCAGGTGCCGGCAGCGGGATGCGGCCATGCTGGCAGCGAACGAAACCGCGTCCCAACGGTAGCGGGGACACGAGAAGCCGGCCCTCCAGGTGCGCTAGGCAAGCAGCCGCTGCCACGATATCGACGATGGAATCCACGGCGCCCACTTCGTGAAAGTGAACGTCCTCGATCGACACGCCGTGGACCTGAGCCTCAGCCGCCGCCAGTCGCTCAAAGATCGCCTGCGCATGCCGTGCAGCTCCGTCGCGCAGATCCGCGCGTTCGATGAGTGCGCGGATATCACGGTAGGACCGCTGCGCCTGCCTTTGAGTCTCCTCTACGATAAACCGCCGCGCCACGATGCCGCTGATGTTCGTCCCTTCGCTGCGGCACACCACGCCATCGATCGCCAACGCAGCGATAGCGGCGTCGACGACGTCGGCGGGCACTCCAAGGTCGAGCAAAGCTGCCACCGTCATGTCTCCGGCTATGCCGCTCGGTGCGTCCAGGTACACGATCTTGCCGCTGGCCGCGCCCGACTTCAAAGCTGGAGGAATGCGCAGGTCGGCGGCAACCCTGTCGCGGCCGTGGCCGTGGCCGTGACCATGGCCGTGGCTGTGGCCGCTAGCCATCGCCGGAGCGCTCAACGACGCGCAGCGCCGCCATGGCTGCTCCGAATCCGTTGTCTATGTTCACGACGGTGACGCCCGATGCGCAGCTCGAGAGCATGCCGAACAGCGCGGTGAACCCAGAAAGAGAGGCGCCGTAGCCGACGGACGTCGGTACAGCGATCACCGGCCCGCCGATCATCCCCCCCACAACACTGGCAAGCGCTCCTTCCATGCCCGCGACGACGATGACGACGGGAGCCGCGCTCAGCTTCTCTAAATGCCGCGTGAGCCGGTGAATTCCCGCCACGCCGACGTCGAACACACGCTCGTAGGCCAATCCACAAGCCGCCAGTGTCTCGGCTGCTTCTTCGGCGACCGGAATATCACTGGTGCCTGCCGTCACGACCATGACCGGCGTGGCGTTGCGTTGACGTTGTGGTTCGCCTTCCTTGACCGCAACGCGTGCCAGCTCGTTGTACCTAAAGCTGGCATCTGCTTCCAGCAGCGCTCCTGCCTTGTCCGCGCTCAGCCTCGTGACCAGGACGTTCTGTTGCGATTGCGCGAGCGCACCGGCGATGCCGATGATCTGCTGGGTTGTCTTGCCTTCGCCGAAGATCACCTCCGGCATCCCTTGGCGCAGCGATCGGTGGTGGTCGACGGAGGCGAACCCGAGTTCTTGGGCCGGCAGCGTCTTTAGTTCTGCGATCGCGTCATCGACGCTGGCGCCACCAGCGCGCACCGCCTCCAAAAGTTCGCGAATGCGTGCCGCGTCCATGCAGCGAGAGTCTACAGCACATCTTTTGGGCCGCACGTTCCGATTTCGAAAGGGCTCCGAGGTTGGCCGCGGGCGACAGGCGTGGTCGACTGCCACCGTGCCTGCACCGCTTGGCCCTCCCGTCGCGATCCTGCTCGGACTGCTACTCGGCTACGCCGGACATGCGCCTGGCGTGCGGGCCCAGGGTGACGAACAGACCAGTCGGAGCTTGCTCGTCGTCGCGTGCTTCGGCCTGCTCGTCTACGCACCCGCAGCCGCCTATTTCATCGCATTCGCACCTGACTGGGCCTACGCTTACGTCATCGACACCGAACGCCTGCCGAGCGCGGTGGATATGGCTGTCGTGTTGACAGACGCTGCATTTGTGCCGCTGGGCTACCGTCTGACGTTGACAGTTCGAGGGCGACGCTCGACCGCTGACCTGCTGAAGCTAGCGATCGCTCCGACGCTGGCAGTCGTTGGTTTTGCCGCAGCACTACTGCCTCGCCTGGCGGTGTTTGGCACCCACGCGCAGTTCCACGGAGACTTTGGCCTGGTGGAGGTTAGCGGCAGCCATCTGGGGTTCGCGGTGCTGTGGATGGTCGGGCTCATCGCCGCAGGTTTTTTTTGGACGCTTCGGTGGCTGCGTCGACTCTCGATCTACGAACAACGTTGACGACACAACCGAAGAGCGACAGGTTCAGGCCGATGGCAACTAGCGACGAAAAGCGCCTCATCGATCTGGCCACGGACATCGTCGAGCGAGCGACCGCGGCCGGCGCTGACGTCGCCGAAGTCAGTGCGCGAGCGGGCTGGGAACTCAGCGCCAAGATCCGACTCGGGGAACCTGAAATGGTCGAAGAGGCGGGGCACCGCAGCGTCGCGCTCCGCGTGATGAAGGGCAAGCAGATGGCCCTGACTTCCACCAGCGACATGTCCGATATCGGTTTGAAGCGCCTCATCGACGACGCGCTCGACCTGGCCGACCTGAGCGAATCGGACCCCCTGCAGGGCCCGGCGGACCCAGAACTGCTCGCAGAGCCGCCGCTACCCGAGCTGGACCTGTTCGATGAATCGGTCAGCGCAGTCGATTCGGCCAGCGCGCTGGAGATCGCCAAACGAGCTGAAGCCGCGGCGCTGGCCTACGACGACCGATTGACTCTTAGCGAGGGCGCCACGTTCACGCGGGTAACCGGCACGACGGCGATGGTATTGTCGAGCGGTTTCACGGGGTCGCAACGCGGCTCATACGCTTCGCTAGTGGTGTCGCCGGTTACCGAAGATGAGGGCGGAAAAAAGCGACGCGGCTTCTACTGGACCGCTCGCCGCCACCTCGAAGAGCTGGAAGAACCCGAAGCGGTGGGCGAAGAGGCTGCGCGGCGCACTCTACGGCAGCTCGGCGCGCGCAAGATCGAAACAGGCGAGCTTCCGGTCGTGTTCGACCCCGACGTGGCGCGCACGGTCATCGGCACACTAGCCGGCTGCCTTACGGGCGGCGCCTTGTGGCGCAAATCGAGCTACTTGGTCGACCGAATCGGCACCGATGTGGCGAGCGATCTCGTAACCATCATCGATGATCCACTGATCGCGCGCGCGCCTGGGTCACGCCCCTACGACGGTGAAGGGTTACCGTCGCGTCGCAACACGGTCGTAAGCAGCGGCAAGCTCGAAACGTACCTTTTGGACTGCTACGCGGCGCGCAAGCTCGAACTCAAGCCGACAGGCAGCGCCACCCGCAGCGGAGGGTCGATCGGCAGCGGCACGTCGAACTTCATCCTCCAGCCCGGCAAGATCTCTCGCGACGAATTGATCGCTAGCACCGCCCGAGGTATTTACGTCACAGAAATGATGGGGTTCGGCTTCAATTCGGTCACTGGCGATTATTCGCGAGGAGCGTCGGGCTTCATGATCGAAGATGGCAAGCTCACGTTTCCGATCAGCGAAATCACGATCTCTTCCAACCTGGATACGATGCTCAAATCGATCGACGCGGTCGCTAGCGATCTCGACCTGAAGACGAGCACGGCAAGCCCGACGTTCCGAAACGGTCGCCCGGCCGAGCGCGCTTCGCACATGCTCGACCGCTTTACGCCGTTTCGCCGGGCTTAGAAGTTTCCCGAGGCGGCCTCACGCAAGATCGCCTTGTCGAGTTCGGCGTCGGCCAGCAGCCGCTTGAGCCGGACGTTTTCTTTTTCCAGATCCTTCAGCCGCTTGGCCTGGTCCATCCGCAGGCCGCCATACTCCTTCCGCCAACGAATCAGCGTCTGCGTCGAAACGCCGATCCGCTTTGCCGCCAGCGCTTGCGTGCTTCCCTGGGCGATCAACACCTCCGCCTCGCGAAGCTTCGGAATAATCTGCTCCGCCGTGTAACGCTTCCTTTTCGACATGACCTTCCTCCAAAAAACTCTGCGTCCAATCGACTCAAATTATGGAGAATCAACCGGACTCGTTTCAGGGGGCTAGGTCATGGTTGACCTGCCCCCGCGGGTGATACCAGGGGTTAAGTTAAATTCTTGCTGTTTGCCGTTATCTGTTTGTGGAGCGTAGCGGAACAAGCAGATAACGGCAGCGTCGCCTCCGGGGCCGGGGCTTGGTAG
>JAUIKB010000197.1 GCA_030430975.1 Polyangia bacterium | reverse complement strand
GCTCGGCGTCCGGGAAGCGTCCTGCGGCTGGCCGTACCGACGCTGTTTCTCGCGAGCCTGCCGTGTTGCGCGTGGGCGACGTCGGGCATGGAAACCCCGCTCGCCATGCTGATGGTCGCAGCAGCGCTGGTGGTGCGGCCTAGGTATGGGGTCTGGTTGTTCGGCGCAGCCGCCGCCTGGCGCCCAGAGCTACTGGCAGCCGCGTGTACGTTCGCTATCGTTCGCACGTTTAGCGCTCAGGCGCCGCGGTCGAGCTTGCTCGCGGCGTTCGCGGTGCTGGTGCCCGCGGCGCTGGTGGCGATCGTGCGCGCAACGGTGTTCAACAGTCCCGCGCCCCTAGCGGTGTTGGCCAAACCGTCCGACCTCGCTCATGGGGTTCGCTATGCGCTGGGCGCCGTCGTGTTGGTCGGATGGCTGCCGCTGCTCTTGGTGCGGCCCGCGCGGCTGAGTCAGCTCGGACGCGCCAGTTGGTCGGCGCTTCTGGCGCACATCGCAGCGATGATGCTGGTAGGCGGCGACTGGATGCCAGCGTTCAGGCTAACGGTTCCGCTACTGCCGGTCGCCTGCATACTCGGCGCCGAGCTAGCGGTAGACGGCGGGCGAGGACGCTGGGTCCGCGCGCTGACGGTGGGCGTTGCGGCGGCCGCGCTCTGGTGGGGGCTGGGACGTCGAGGGCGAGCCGTCGTTGAAGCGCGACTCGAGTTAGTGAACACCTTCAGTGTGCCCGCGACGGCGACGGTCGCGGCGCTCGACGTCGGATGGGTGGGGGCGGCGCACCCGGGTCGCATCGTCGACCTGGCGGGGGTGACCGATCGCTCGATCGCGCTTCTGCCCGGAGGTCACACTTCCAAGCGTGTGCCCCCGGCGTTTCTCCGTGAACGCGGCGTGGACTGCGTGGTCGTGCTGACCGAAGAGCGACGACCCGTCCGCCAAGTCGAGGCCCGGTTGCTCCGCCTGATGGACGATTCGTGGACGGTTACCCAGGCTATCCCGCTGCGGGGTACCCGCCAATCATACCTTGTGTATCGGTTGATGCCTTGACCTTAACCTCTCGCAGACGCGGCACTTTTTACAAGTTCAGCTAAGTCTTTAGCTGTCGCCGGACGGTCGTCGGCACGAGGCGCGACGCATGCGCTGATCACGCGCCACCAGGCTTGCGGAATCGCTTCGTGCTCTTCGATAAATACCCGCATCGCGCCGCGCCAGTCCGGGGGCGGCCGGTCGGGACGCTGTCCGGCGAGGCACTCGTACATGATCACGCCGAGCGCGAATAGGTCGGCGCGGCCGTCGAGCTCCCGACCCTCCTCCTGCTCGGGGGCCATGTAGCCGGGGGTCCCCAAGGCACCCCCCATGTGAGTCAGCCGTGTCTCGGCCCACTCGATTCGCGCGATGCCGAAGTCGAGCAGTTTGATGTGGGTGGTCGCGTCGGCGGTCTTCACTAAGAAGATATTGCTGGGTTTGAGATCGCGGTGAATCACGCCGGCGGCGTGGACGGCGGTCAGTGCCTCACATGCCTGAGTCACGATGGGCGTGAGCGCCGCGGCGTCGAGCGGACCCTCCTGAAGGCGTTCGGCCAGGGTCGTCCCCTCGAGGCGCTCCATCACCAGATAGCTCGTGCCGTCTGCGAGCACGCCGTCGTCGTAGACCTCGACCACGTTCGGGTGCCAGGCGAGTCCGAGCGCCTCGGCTTCGCGGCGCAAGCGGTCGGCTGCGACAGCGTCATGGGCGACCGCGGTTCGAAGCAGTTTGATGGCAACTGGCTTTTGGTCAGAAACCCGCAGGGCTTCGTAAATGGCGCCGCTCGCGCCTGCGCCGAGCGGCTGGCCTAGACGGTATCGACCCGCGACGACAGAGCCTGTGTGGGGAGCGCCGTCGTGTCGCTCCTGAGCATCGCGCAAGATGGCCTCGCGTTCGAGCGCCGCAATACGGATGGCCTGGGCCTTGACCGCGGCGGCGCGGCGGCGACTGAGTTCCCAGCCGCCGCCGAGCAGGAAGCCCGCGACGCAGAGCCCTGCCGCCAGCGCGGGGTTGCCGGACGCTACCCCGACCAGCGCCAGTACGGCCGCACCGAGCAGCGGTGCGGCCGGAATCCCACCGAGCCGCGGTCCTCCCCATTTCAACTCGAACACCGCCGCCCGGTCGAGATCATCGCCGTCGCCTTGAGTGACGCTGATCTGACCAGGCGGAAGGCCGAACAGCATGGGCAGTGCTCGCAGCTCTGCGGCACGCGCCAACGTGAACAGCCCGTCGGATGCAGCCTCGGGTTCACCCGCGTCTGCCAATCGGCCCTTCCAGCTCCACGCCCCCCGCTCGAGGGTGTGCCAGCGATCGGGCGCCGCTCCCTGCTCAGAGGCCGCCGCAAGTCCGGCTCCGGGATTCGGCTCGCGTAGGACGGCTGTCCACACGCCCAGGTTTTGGGGGTCGACGACGGCGGCCTCGACGTGGCTCAGTGCATGGCGGCCGAAACGCGATGCAAAGCTCACGAGCGCGTGATGCCAAAGGCGTGACGATAGGCGCGCGGTCTCGTCGTCGAGATCGCGACGCTCAAGGCCGATAGCCGCCAACAGTGCGTCGGCTTCGGCGCGACCCGCAGACCGTTCCGCGTGCCCGACCAGCGTTTTGATGCGGGAGGCGGTTGTCGTCGCTTTTGAGCCGGAGCGCTGCACGGTACAGTTGCTGAGTTTGCGGCTGCAGCGTACACCTGGGCGCCAGCGTTGCGCTATCCTGAGCCGCACATGAGCTGGTCAGAGCAGATCGCGGCGTGGGCGGACCGTGCCGAGCTCCTGGCCAAGGGCGAGGAGCGGCATCGCGTCGCGGCGACCAGAGCGTTGGCGGCGAACCGACCGTGGGAAGCTCGCCAGTCGAGCCTGCGGCTGCTCGCCGAGGTGCCGCACTCGCGGGTCGGTTTGGCGCTCTGGGCGGAATCTGCCGAACGCATGCTGCTCAGCGGTGAAGCGGTCGATGCCTTGGAGCGGCTGGCGGCAATCGCCCCGTTTCGGGCCGATGCATGGCTCAGGCTAGCGCACGCCCGGCGCGCTTCCGGCGCGTCGTCGCGGGAAGTCAAGGATGCGCTTCAGAAGGCCGCCGCCGCCACACCGCTCGAGTTCGCCGACGCGGCGCTGTTCGAACTCGCGGCGAACGACTTGGCATCCGGCGACCCGCAGCGCGCAGCGCAGTGGCTCAGTCGACTAGGCCTCGCGTCGCGCGGCTCCCAGCGCGAGATCCGGCTCCGCCTGGAGGTCGCCCTGGACGTCGGCGACGCGGCGACGATCGCGGAACTCGCGCCAAAGCTGGCGGAACCTGACGTGCTGGATGGAGCGGGATGGCTCGTCCAGGGGCGTGTCCTGTTGCAGCAAGGCGACCCTGGCGCTCTGACGCCGCTCATCCGTTCGTTGATCCTGGAGGCACCTCGAGCGACCGCTGTGTTGACCCAGGTGGTGTCGGAGCTGGACGACGCTGTCGAACTGGGCCGCATACGCGACGTCGTCGGAACGCTGGGCGTTGCAAGTACTCCGACTTGGCGAGCCGCGTTTGCCCGCGCTGAGGGGCGCTGGGACGTGGCCTTGGCAGCGTTGGCGGAGGCTGCCGTTCGGGCGGATCGCAACGCGATCGGGCCGTTGGCGGAGCTAGCCGTTCGGTTACGCGATCGGGAGGCACTGCGGTTGGCCGTAGCCAAAGCGAATGAAGTCTCGGTACCGCTGCGCCCCACGTTGCAGCGGCTTGGGGCCGCGCTGGATTCAAGCGACGTGACCGCGCTCGACGGCTTAGCCAGCGCCGATGATGCCGATCCCGCCGCAGAGTGGGCTCTGGCTCACCTGGAGAAAACGTACCGTGAGACGATCGTTTCCGAGGACCCGTCGGCGATCGATTGGCGTCGAGCGGCTGACTGCGTCGCGCAGCTCGCGCTCTCGTTGGGCGCTCGCGAGGTACTCAAGGGTGCCGAAAGCCTAGCGATCGATTGGAATCGACCGCTCAGGCTGGCGATTGTCGGGGAGTTCAACGCGGGCAAGTCTTCGCTCGTGAATGCGCTGCTCGGCCAATCGGTTGCGCCCGTCGGCGTGCTCCCGACAACGGCGACACTCAACCGGATCGCGTGGGCGCCCGATCACTTCGCGCGGGTCATTCCAAAATCCGCCACACAGCCGGAGCGCACCGTCGGCCACGACCAAGTCGCTTCGGTGCTGAAGGAGGTCGGAGCAGCGGAGGTCGGCGAAGTGCACATTTTTGCGCCGATCGAGTTCCTTAGGCGGGTCGAACTCATCGACACGCCCGGATTCAACGCTCCGGATCCAACCCACACCGATGCGGCTCGAAGCGGGCTCCAGAGCGCCCACGTCGCCGCGTGGCTGGTCGATGCAACGCAACCGCTCAAGGCGACGGAACGCGAAGCGATCGCGTACGCGCAGGAACTCGGCGTTCCGCTCGTGGTGCTGGCCAACAAGGTAGACCGCCTCGGCGACGCAGAAGCCGAGCGAGTTGTGTTGGAGCATCTAACCGCGGCGCTCGACGAAATCGGGCTAACCCCGTTGGTTGCGCCGGTGCTTTTCTCCGCCAGGCTCGCGCTTGCCGCCGACGACGACAGGAGCGCGTCGCGCATTGAGGCGGTCGAGCAGATTTTGGATTCGATCGTCGCCGACAGTCGGAGCCACCTCGACCGCGCTCTGGTGCGACACGCGTTGGCTTTGCTCAAACTGCTCGAGGCGCGAGCTGAAGCACGCGCAGATCTCGAGGTTGCGACCCGACGCGTGGAGATCACGCGACGGGAGGAAGCTGCGCGCGGCAGAGCCGCTATCGCAGCACACGGGTCAGATATTACTGAGTGGATTGAGGCGCGATGCCGGAGCGAGCTGGTCGCGTTCCGCGACCAATGGTCGCCTGCGGTCGGTGGCTCGCCGGACGTGGACGCACAGCGCTTCATTCGGGCGCGCGCCAGGACCGATCTCGCGCCGCGCCTGCTGCGCGCCGTCCTCGAACATGACGGTTGGATCGCAGTCGACGAAGCGCTGGCCGACGCCCTGAATCCGTGCCTGCGGACATTGCTGGCGAGTCGGTCAACGGACATCCTCAGCGACCCCGAGGCAGCCAGCCCGCCGCTGGCAGCGTTGATACTCGAGGAAGTCTCCGGCGTCCTCGAACAGCTATCCGCAGCCCCGATTCCTCCGGCCGCGGCGACAGGTCTCGGCAGATGTCGCAGTTTGGTGGCCGTGCTGAGGGGCGCGGCGGACTGAATAGGGGCGACCGCGCGGGCGTCTATCCCAGTGCAGAACATGGAATCTGTTCCGGTTGCCTGCTAACCTTTTGTAGTCAATGAGCCCTTCCGTCCGAAAACCCATCGTGGCCGTCGCGGCAGCGTTTTTATCGCTTGTGTGCGTGGTTGGCGGACCGGAGAGGACGGCAGAAGCCGGCCCGCTGGCCGTCGTCGGCGGGGAGTCACTGGACGTCAAGGCCGAGCGGCTCGACATCGACATCAATGGGGGCACGGCTTTGCTCGAAGGCAAAGTGAAAGCCACGCTCGGCGGGTTGACTGTGTGGTGCCCGAAGGTGGAACTGACGTACGACAAGGCACCTAGCGTGAAGTGGGCCAAAGGAAGCGGCGGCGTGACTGCAAAGATGAAGGGCATCACAGCCAAGGCCTCGACGGTTGAGGTCGACGTGACGAAGCGCCAGGTCAAACTCCAGGGTGGTGTGCGGCTGAGCCGCGGCAAGGGGTGGATTCGCGCGGGTTCGGCCACGATCGATATGAAGACAAAGAAGGTTAGCCTGCGGGATGTGAAGGGGTCCATCCCGGTCGAACCACCCAAACGCTAGCCGCCGAGAGGCACCGCTGAGCAGCACGTCGCCCAAGGACCCGCCCGCACTGCGAGTTAGCGCGCTCGAGGTACGCCTCGGTGGTGTGGAGATTGTGCGCGGCGTCGATTTAGAGGTCCGCGCGGGCGATATCGTGGGTGTGCTGGGGCCGAGCGGTGCCGGCAAGACCACGCTGTTTCGGGCGCTCGCCGGTGTTGTGGAAATTCACCATGGGGAAATTCGCATAGCAGAGCAAGACGTCTCTTTGCTGCCGCTGTGGCGCCGAGCCAGACACGGTTTGGGCTATGTGCCGCAAGGACCCAGCGTTCTGTGGGACCTCACGGTGCACGACAATGTCGCTACTTATCTCGATATCACCAAGGCCGATGGCAGCGTTCGAAGCTGGTGCGAGCAAGTCGAACTCGATTCCAAGCTCGGCGTTGCTGCACGTGATCTATCGGGTGGCGAGCGAAGGCGTCTCGAGTTGCTGCGCGCCGCTACCGCACGCCCAAACGTGTGGCTTTGCGACGAACCGCTGGCTGCGATCGATCCGAAGTCGACGCCGATCGTTGCGCGGCTGCTGAGGGACGCTGCGGCGGACGGTGCTGCAGTGGTGCTCAGCGACCACCGGGTTCGCGAGGCGCTGTCGATGTGCACTCGCGCTTTGCTGTACGTGGATGGTCGATTCGAACTGGAGGCTCCGCCCGAAGAATTCATCGATCATCCGCAGGTCCGCCAACGCTACCTGGGATAACTGACGCAAGGCGTCAGATGCCGTAGCGAAAGGTGCCGCGCCCGGCGCGATTCTTGCTAACCTGACCACTGATGAGCCCGGTGAGGGAGCTCAGCCCGGTGGGCGCCAAGGAGTCTCGATGGAACTGAAACAGCACCTGCAGCTTCGCATGTCCCAGCAACTGGTCATGACACCCCAGCTGCAGCAGGCGATCAAACTGCTGCAGTTGTCGCGATTGGAGCTGGTGGACGAGATCCGCAAAGAACTCGACCACAACCCGGTACTGGTTGAAGAGGATCCCGGCGAACGCGCCCGAGATGCTGCCGACGCGCGACAGGCCGAGGCGCGCGAGACGGAAAACCGGTCGGATAATTCGTCCGAGACCGAACAGGCCACGCGCGAAGTCGATTGGGAGAAGTTCCTCGAGAACCGGACGCAGCAACAGGGGGGTGGGTTCAACCAGGGCGCTAGCGGGTTTGACGATCTTCCGCCGATTGAGCAAAACCTGACCAGACCCGACAACTTGCGCGACCACTTGTTGTGGCAGCTTCAGATGAGCGACTTCACGGACGTTGAGCGTCGATTCGGGGAGCTGGTGATCGGCAACCTCGATGAGAAGGGCTACCTCGACCT
The DNA here is from genome assembly GCA_030430975.1 of Polyangia bacterium. Lineage (GTDB taxonomy): Bacteria > Myxococcota_A > Polyangia > Polyangiales > Polyangiaceae > JAUIKB01. Next base: position 1,380 of record JAUIKB010000197.1, on the reverse strand, counting down.
TGCTGGCGTCGAGCGGCCGGATGGAACCCGGACTCCGGATTTGACGATATTCGACCTCGCCGACGAAGCCGGGCTGCACCACGACGACGCGCCCCTAGTCCTCGAAATGCTGCAGAACTTCGACCCGCTAGGTGTCGCGTCGCGCGACCTGCGGGAGTGCCTGCTTATCCAGGCGAACCACTTTGGCTTCGAAGACTACGAAATCGAGATCATCAGCAATCACATCAAACACCTGGAGAAACACAACTATCAGGCGATCGCTCGCGAGATGAAGATCCCACTTGAGGAGGTCTACGAAGCGGCCAAAGAGATCCAGAAGCTCGAGAGTCGGCCTGCGCGAAACTTCACCGATACCGACGACCGCACCATAGCCATCACGCCAGACGTCTACGTCATCAAGGACGAGGACAAGTTCGTTGTTGCCGACAACGATCGCGGCATGCAGCGGCTGTTCATCAACGAGGCGCTGACCAAGCGACTTATGAACGATCCCAATGCCAAGGAGTTCGTCGGTGAAAAGCTGCGGAATGCTCAGTGGCTGATCCGCGCTATCGAACAGCGACGCAAAACCATCGTGAAGGTGGCCGAATGCATTGTGGAAAAGCAACGCGACTTCTTCGAACGGGGGGTCGCACACCTAAAGCCGATGATCTTGCGCGACGTTGCCGAGGCCGTTGGCATGCACGAGTCGACGATTTCTCGTGTTACGACCAACAAGTACATTCACACTCCGCAGGGACTGTTCGAACTCAAGTACTTCTTTAATTCGAGCATTCGCCGAGTTGCCAAGGAGGACATCGCCTCCGAGAGTGTGAAACAGGCGATCAAGAAAATGATCGACGAGGAAGACAAGAAGGCGCCCTTCAGCGATCAGGCGATCGTCGATCGCCTAAGCAAAGACCAAGGTATCAAGATAGCCCGGCGCACCGTTGCTAAGTACCGGGAAATGCTCGGCATTTTGGCGTCGTCAAAGCGTAAGAAGCTGTTCTGAGCGGCCCGGCCACCCAAACGCGGTCGACGGCGCCGGCAGCCGGTGACGCTGCCACCGCGAATCGCTGCACACGTGGCGCCGCGTTGCTGTACAGTCGTAGCTGCTTCCGCGAGTACGGACTCAGACGTTTTGGGGAATCATATCAAGCCAGCTATCAAGACCCGTCGGGGCGATACCGAGGTTTGTTCGCGAGCGCACTCGATGCGCTCGGGAGGTGCCCGCGTTTGAGCCGGATCTTGGAAGCGACCGCACCCGAAGTGTCGTGCGCGGCTGAGCGCACGTTCCCAAAGGTTCGCAGCCAGGAGGCCCGATGAACATCAGCATTACGTTTCGCCATATGGATCCAAGCGACGCCATCAAGGACTATGCGCGCGGAAAAATAGCGAAGC
>JAUIKB010000196.1 GCA_030430975.1 Polyangia bacterium | reverse complement strand
CCAGAATGCGCCGCGGCGGGTTCAGATCGACGTTCCTCATTCGGGCGCTTCTAGCACCGATTGCACTGGACTCGAACGCTCGCCCCCACCCGTCAACCGGACGGCGCGATCGCCCGGCGGCGGTTAGAAACCGACACGTTTGAACCGCGGGTGAGCCGTCCAGCCGCGCGGCACCTCGACCGGCATACTCAACAGCTGCTGCGCATAGGCCTTACCTTGCGCATCGTACCGAAGCGACGCGATGCCGCCGCCGCCCAGCGCATCGGTCAAGACGAAGTTGAGCGCGTGGATCCCGGGCAGCTCGTAGCGCGACACGGAACCGTCGATCAGATGAGCCAGGTAGGCGGCCACCCGCGACGCCGTGAGCTGCGCGCATAACAGCGGCCAGAAGTCTGCGGTACGCGCACGCACGCCGATATTGGCGTGGGCTCCCTTATCGCCGCTGCGGCCATGGGCAATGCATGCCAACGCCACCTCGACGCCGTCGACCACTTCAAACTCCCGGGGCACGTCAGCCTGCTCGGGCGGCGCTGAGTCGCGGACCGCCACGGCCGGATCGGCGTACGCTACGCGCTCGTTTTCGATCCGTACGATGGGAGCTAGTTCACCGCGTGGCACAAACCGGTTGTGCAACCTCAGCAGTGGCGTGACTCGCGCCAATCCGCCGCCGCCGGCGCTGATCCCGACCGTCGCCAACCCGAACGAGGGGATCTCGCGAACAACGGCGGAAAGCACGGCGCGGTCGCGATGATGCAACCCAAGCTTGAGAACGACCTCACGCGCTTCGCGAGCACGACTGTGCGGCCCGTACGTCGACTCGGCGCCGAGCACTTCGATGTCACTACCGCAGAGCGGCGCCGCGCCGAGCCGATTCAAGACTCGATCGGCGCGGCGCAGCACATCGGCGCCCAGCCGTTCGGCTTTGCGCACAGCATCGATCCCCGCGACGAGCAGCGTGACCTTTACCTTGAAGCCGTCGGGGATCTGCACGCACACCTTGAGCGTCCCTGGCGGCGGCCGCCCGCGCGCTCCTTCGACGCGAACGCGATCGCGACCGTCCTGCGTCAGACGAACTTCGCGCCAATCACAGGTGACGTCCGGCAGCAGATAGGCGCTGGGGTCACCGATCTCATAGACCAACTGTTCCGCCACCGTCCGCTCGTCCACGAGGCCGCCGGTGCCGTCCGGTTTGGTGAAAACGAAGCTGCCGTCCGCGCGACATTCTGCAATCGGATAGCCGATGTCTTCGAACGATTCCAGCTCGTGCCAGTCCGTCATCAATCCGCCCGTTGCTTGCGGTCCGCATTCGATTAGATGTCCGGCGAGGCTGCCCTGGGCCAGGCGATCGAGGTCGCTGGTTGCCCAACCGAACTCATGCACGAGCGGGCCGAGAGCGAGGGCGGAGTCGACACACCTGCCCGTGATAACGACGTCCGCGCCAGCCCCGAGTGCGGCGGCGATCGGTTGAGCTCCGAGGTAAACGTTCGCGCTGAGCGGTGACCCGGGAAGCTCGCCGAGCAGGTCGAGACGGTCCAGTAGGTCGTCGCCGTGCACGGTTGCGATCTTCAGATCGACACCGGCCATCGCTGCCAGCTCGGCGAGGCGAGCGGCGGCGCCAGCCGGGTTCACGCCGCCCGCATTGCTGATGATGCGCACGCCTTGTTCTCGACAGGCCCGGATATCGCGCCCGATCATCTCGATGATGTCCGTCGCGTAGCCCGCTTTCGGATTCTTCATCCGCGCGCGCGCGAGGATCGCCATCGTGATCTCCGCCAGCGCTTCGAAGACGATGTAGTCGCAACGCTTCGACGCCAGCAACTGCTCGGCTCCGAACATGCTGTCGCCCCACGCTCCCGTCGCGCCTCCGATCGTTACCGTGCGGTCTTCCATCATGGCCGGGAGTGTAAACTGTGAAGAGCGTGAACTGGTTTACGTGTCCCCACAGTTCAATCTCGGAGCGGACTCTAACTTTCTCGGAACCTCGGGTTGGCGTTTTTGAGGGTGCGGATCGGAGCGCCACATGGCACGCTGAGCGGGGTGACGCGCGGCGCTGTCCTGTGGTTGCTCGGCCTGGTGGGATGTTCGCCGAGCACAAGTGTGACGGGGGACGCTGGCAGCGAGGCGCGCCCGGACGCACCCGTCGACGGCACAACGTCCGATGCCGCTCCGCCGGGTGACGGCGGCGGCGCGACGCCGAAACCTCCCGCGGATTGGGCAAACGCCGACTTCATCGACGTGCACACCCACTGTGGACCGTCCAGTAACAACTGCGACGGCGAGCGATGCTGTGACTTTTCCGGGTGGTCGACGCTGCAATCGACGCACCAGGGCCGCGCGGTGATGCTGTCGAACGAGTACTGGCGCATCAACGAAGACATCGCGCCGCCGGAGTTTAAGGATCACTTCGTCGATCTCAACGATGCCTACCTCCGAACAGCCGAGCGTGAATCGACCGCGATCGCGTTCGCCGGCCTACGCTGCCTATACACTGAACAAGTCGATGACGAATGGGCGAACAAATGCAAAGCGGAAGCTCGATCTTGGGTCGAACGCGGTGCGTTGGGATTCAAGGACCACGTCGGCAAGCAGTTCGAGTCGGGCGACCTAGAATCCGGCTACTTCATCGGCGGCTGGAATCGTTTCAACGGGTTCTGCGATGTCCCTGCGACATCCACCACGCCAAACTCGGACTGCATGCAGCAGCCTTCCGTACACTACCTAACCCTCGAACCGGCGTGGCGCGAGGTGGTGCGCTACATCATCGAGGAACTTAAGGTTCCGATTGTATCGCACGCATCCTCGTACCAAAAGGCAACGACTCGTTGTTTCGACCCCGAGGCGGGCGCCGTCGTGAGCTGCGCCCCATTGCTGATCGAACAACAAATCCGTCTTGCCGAGTGGTTACGTGACAACACGCCGCCGAGCGCCACGCGGCGTTTCGTCGTCGCCCACACCGGATTCCTAACGGACGACGCGGCCGGATTGACGCGCCTGCTGGACACAGGCGTTTCGACCGACACGGCTCGGTTTGAAGCATTCGCTGATGCAGGCTGTGCCGCTCGCGCCCTGTTCGCTGCCTACCCGAAACAGATCATCTTCGGAACCGACCGACGGGTAGATCAGACGTGTCTGCCCACCTCGTACGACGCCTTCCTCCATGTGTTCACAGGGGCCGCGGGTGGATCTATGAGCTTCGATACATGCTGGGGCCAGACCGCCGTCCAAGGCATGCAGCTGCGCGATCCCGTCGTAGCCGGCTGCCCCGACGTCCCGGCAGGCATCGTCGATAGAATTCTACGCGATAATTTTCTAGGACTCTACGAATAGCGCGAACAGCCCCCGGGCATAGCCTTGGCCCGGGAATTGCAAATGCCGCGCCATGAGTTTCGCCGTTCGCCTCCGCACACCCACGCCGCGCGAAGTGCCAGCCCTGTCGCGCCTGTCTTGTCCGCGGTGTGGCGATGCTGACGTGCGCCGCTCGGTTCGGCGGAGCATCTTTGACCATTTGGGTGCCGCCATCGGCTTTTGGCCGTTCCGTTGCACGTGCTGCACCGCCCGGTTTCGCTCGAGACGCCGAACTGCAACGTAGAATCGGACTTCGCAGCGCTGTCCCAAAACGCCCCCGTGGGGTGTAATGCCCGAGCCCGTGCCACAGCGCTCTGCCGACGGCATCCCGCCCTTGGGCCGGCCCCGGTCGTACTCTTACCTTCGTAAGTGATCGTCGCGTTGCAGGTCGACTTCCCGCCGCAACGCCAATAGAGCGCCGACTACAAGCAGCGCCTGGCATGCTGCTCGCAACTTCGCCATGCGCCGAGCATACACCGACGCGTTCACTCCGACTGCGCCGCGTCCATCACCGCAGCAAACGATACGTCCGCCAACACGCCGAACAACGCGTGCTTGCTCAGCCGTGCTCGGCTGAGCGCGGGTGACGGAATCCCGCACAAGAGCTGCGCGAGCGTACGGGGATGCGTCAGCACCTCGGGGTGCTCGTCCCTCAGCGCGGTCGCCCGCGCCAGCACGTCCGTATCGATCGCCGCATCGCTGCCGCTCTCGAGTGGCGTCGCCTGTTTCGTTCGACACCAAGAGCAGTGCCCGCACGGATCTTCGAGCGGCTCCGAGAAGTGAGTACCCAAAGCCGACACCTGGCAGCCGTCGTGCCCAATCCAATCCAAGACATCGCGGATCCGGAGGACTTCCTTCTTTTCCCGATCGACCGTCTGCTCGTGCAGCTCGGACGCCAGCTTTCCTAGGTCCGTGGGCATGTCGCGGACGCTGTACCGATGCCGCACGCCTTTGGATCGCAGATCGATCATCTGCCGTTCGGCAAGTTCGTCGAGCACCCGAATCACTCGGTTACGCGGCACGTCCATCGACGACGCGATGCCAGCGGCGTCCACCTTGAACCAAACCCGCGCCTTTTCGGAATGCGACAATACCTTGCGTACGAAGCCCCGCTCGTTTTCGTCAAACTTCTCCAGCATCTCCTTCGACGACATGAGCGGCTTGAACTCGTACAGCGAGTAAAACGGCGTACCGCCAGCGATATGACCGCGCAGCTCTAGATAGGTGAGCAGCGTCCGCAACACCAATACGCGGATATCGTATTCGCGCGACAGGGTCGTGAGGCTGACGTCGAACTCGTCGCCGTGCGCGAACAGGTTGTTCACCAATCTCGTCACCGCGTCGAGCGTCGGGGTATCGCCGTACACGAAGTTCTCAAGCACCGTGAGATCGGCCCCGCACGCCAGCATCTCACAAATAGATGGCTCGCCGTCGCGCCCCGCCCGTCCTATTTCCTGTGAGTAATTCTCGAGGCTCTTCGGCAGATTGTAGTGGTAGACGTAGCGAATATTCGACTTGTCGATCCCCATCCCGAACGCGATCGTCGCGACCACGATGCCGTTGTCGGACGCGATGAACCAGTCCTGTGTCTTCGAGCGCACGTCGCTGGCCATGCCCGCGTGATACGCCTTGGCATCGAGGCCCGCCTTGGCCAGCGCCTGAGCCACGCGTTCGGCGGTGCGTTGGAGCGTGACGTAGACGATCGTCGAACCCAGGGGACGCTCCTTAAGCCGCTGGAGCAAGACGCCATCACGCTCGGCTCCGCTAACGGGCGTCGCGAGCAGCGTCAGGTTGCTGCGATAAAATGGCGTGCGCACCGCGCACTCCGACTCGATCGACAGAACGCGACAGATATCCTCAAGAACCGCCGCGGTCGCCGTCGCCGTGAGCGCCAGCACCCGCTCGGCGTTCAGATCGCGCGCAAAGCCTGCCAGCTTCAAGTAGTCCGGACGGAAGTTGTGGCCCCACTCGGACATGCAGTGCGCTTCGTCGACCGCGAACAGCGACACCCGAACACCGCTGAGCGCCTCGCGAAAGCGCTCGTTGTTAAACCGTTCCGGCGCGACGTATAGCAGCTTGGTCGAGCCGTCTCGGACCCGCCCCATGGTTGCGCGGTACTCGTCGAAGCTCAGTGTCGAGTCGAGATTGCTCGCGTCGATCCCGCGAGCGCGCAGTGCGTCGATCTGATCTTTCATCAGCGCGATCAGCGGCGACACCACAACCGTCAGTCCAGGAAGCAGCGTCGCTGGCAGCTGGTAGCAGAGCGACTTGCCGGCGCCGGTGGCGAATACGGCAGCAGCGGACCGGCCCGCCATCAAGTGAGAGATGACGTCGAGCTGTCCGGGATTGAAGTCGTCGAACCCAAACTGTTTGGACAACTCGGCGCGCAGTTCGGCATCGGTGACGGACATCGGGGCGCAACGTAACAGGTTCGTGTGCATGCCCGGTGCCTTTGCGAAGACCATGCCCGAGGCTCGACTGAGCGTTTTCGACCACTTGCCAGGATGAGGCGGGTGGCGCCCATGGCGGGGTGGCGGCCATGGCCACTTTCCGCGCGGCTGCGATGCCCATCGCCGCCGTGGCGCGGAACCGGAGTGCCGAGCCATCGGACGCGGGATGACTTCAGAACGAAGTCGTCGAATCACGGCGGGCTCGCAGCCGACCACTGGCAACCGACGCCATGCGCATCCAACCGCTGGTCTTGCACTACCCTGCCAGTGCGCATGAATTCCGTCGGCTCGCTCCGCAGAACGCAGCACATCCGTCGGGCGATACGCGAAGTCAGCGGCGTCACCGCTCAGACCTAGTCGTCGAAGATCTCGTCTTCGCTTTCCGGCAGCTCGTCCAGCCCGACGCCACCGCGCACCGGAATCGCGCGCGCGTGCCCCACTTTCTCGAGCACTGCGCTCAGAGCCTTACGATCGCCGACGATCGGCAGGTCTTCGCGGGACCCGTCCCAGAGATCGAGCACGATGGTCGCCTTTTGGTCGAGGATGATTCGATCGATCTGCGCCCAGCGGATCCGCCGAACCCGGGGCCAGATCAGCGTTAGGATCTCCCGGCATTCGATGCCGTCGCGCCGGACCCTGACTCCGCGCATGCTGCTGCGCGCGAACGCCGCCAGCGCGCTGACCGAAAGCAGGGTGGCGAACATGCGTGCCCCCAGCACTCGATGCACGTCCTTCTCGACGACATAGATATGGAGCCACGTGTTGGTCGGAGCCATCTCCCCAGCGATCACGAAGCTGACCGCTGCCGCTGCGATCACCAGATAAATAAGCGACGGCAGGCGAGCCAAGATCGGCGGTCCATAGACGGACTCCGCCGGGCGATACGCCATATCAAAACCGGGAGGACGGGACGGACGTGCCACGTCTGAAGAGCTTAGCGCCGCAAACATCATTTCGTAACCGACCTCTTTCCGGAACCGCACGGTCCCCCGTTGAGACATCGGCGGGAAGCGCGAGCTTGGGTCGGCGGTCGACAAGATCCGCCATCGAAGGAGAACGGCGGAACAAAACCGGGAACCACAGGGTTCGGTGAGCGTGGATGCTTGGGGACTGCGGCGACTTGGACTGGTGCTGGTCGTGAGCCGCGCCGTCGCATGCGACGCGGGCCACGGAACGAGCACACAGAGCAGCGCAGCGCCCGAACGCAGCGCTGCGGCCGCGACAGCGACAGCGGCGGCAACGGCAGCGGAGCTATCGCCGCGCCGCGTCACCGTCAGCGGCGGTCCGTACGAGCTGCAGGCTGACCTCCTGGTACCGACGGGCCGCGGCCCGTTCCCGGCGGTCGTGTACAACCACGGCAGCGAGCAGAACCCGTCGCTCAAATACCTCGGCGATACGGCGCGCTGGTTGGCCATGAATGGTTTCGTCGCCCTGGTGCCCTATCGTCGCGGGTGCTCGGGCTCCGCCGGGCCGTACTGGAAGCAGTCCGTCGCGATGCGGCCGAAAGCGGAGTACGACGCGGCGCTCGTGGACAACCTGGAGCAACAAACCGCTGACGTGGCGGCGGCGGTTCGTTGGCTGGCAAAACGCCCGGACGTCGACGCCGGTCGCGTCGCCGTCGCGGGGTGCTCGCTAGGTGGCGTGGTTTCTCTGCTCATGGCCGAGCGTGGCATCGGCATTCGGGCGGCCGTCGACTTCGCCGGCGGGTCGATCCTCTGGAAGCGAAACGCCGCACTGAGATCGCGGATGATGTCCGCTGCTGCCGCGGCCAAAGTGCCTGTATTTTTTCTCCAGGCAGAAAATGATTTCAACACCGCGCCGACGCGCCTGTTGTCTGCACGTATGCGAGAATCGGGAAACACCGCGCGCTCGAAGGTATTCCCCCCACACGGCGCCACGCCGATGCACGGGCATGCGCATTTCTGCAACCGTGCGCAAGATGAGTGGGGCCCAGACGTGCTCGACGCTCTGCGACGCTGGACAGCTCCGCGCGCGCCGTAGCCGAGGAATCGTCACCGACGACTGCTTCACGGCTTGATCACCGCGCGGCGCAGCGTTAGTTCAGCGTCGGTTCAGCGGACAAAAAGGAGCGAGCTCATGAAGATCTTCATCGACAGCGGCGATCTAGGCGAAATCAAAGAGGCACAGGCCATGGGCGCGATCGACGGCGTGACGACGAATCCGTCGCTGCTCGCCAAGGCCGGCAAACCCACGAGGCAGGTCATCGCGGAGATTTGCGAGGTCGTCGACGGTCCGATTTCAGCAGAGGTCATCGCGACCGACGCGGAAGGCATCCTCAAGGAGGGTCGCGAACTCGCCAAAATCCACCCGAACGTCGTCGTCAAGGTCCCGCTCATCCTCGAGGGACTGAAGGCTGTCAAAGTCTTCAGCGAAGAAAACATCAAGACCAACGTCACGCTGTGCTTCTCCGCAACCCAGGCGCTGCTGGCGGCGAAGGCTGGCGCGACGATGATCTCGCCGTTTATCGGGCGGCTCGACGACCTCTCCGGCGACGGCATGGAGCTGATCCGGCAGATCGTGACGATCTACCAAAACTACGACTTCCAGACCGAGGTCCTGGTCGCCTCGATTCGACATCCGATGCACGTGGTGGAATCCGCGATGATCGGGGCGGACATCGGAACCATCCCGTTCAAAGTTATCCAGCAGCTGGCCAAGCATCCGATGACCGACATCGGACTCGAGAAATTCTTGGCGGACGCCAAGAAGATCCCTTC
>JAUIKB010000195.1 GCA_030430975.1 Polyangia bacterium | reverse complement strand
ACCAGGATGCGCGTCACGGTGGCGCGCACCAACGCTCCGACATCGGCGGCGCCATCCAAGTCGGCTTCGACCGTTCCGGTTGCGCGCAGTTCATCTTGCGCGCTGCGTTGCTCGACTTTGCCGATGACGACGCGCCCAGCGGTGACCAGTGAGGGGTCGACTCGAACGACACGAGTGGATCCTGCGGGCTCTGCCGAGGTGCTCACTTTGGCGACCTCGTCGACGTCAGGGCGACTACAGGCGGCGGCGGCGCACAGCGCGCACAGCGCGATGCTTGGCGCTAAGCTCGATCCCGTCAATTTGCCGACCTCTGCGCGGCCGCTCGAACCAGCCGTCCGCTCACCGCGAGCAGCCGAATTTCGGCAGCCCTGGCTGCGCCGGCTGCGAGCAGCCACCGTTCCTGCGCATCCAACAGGTTTCGGTGGGTACTGCTCGCCCTGTTCAGATCGATCTTACCAGCCGCATACTGTTTCAGCGCTTCGCGATGCGCCTGCAGTGCCGGAGCAACCGCGCTCGTCTTCAGCGCGTTGCGGGTCTTTTTGGCGTGGTCGTGCTCGTGGAACAGCAAATGGACGTCACGCTTTAGGCGCTTGATCGCGCGCCGCCCGACGGCGCGTGTCTCGGCGCTCTTTCGTAGACTCTCGGCTGTGTCCAACGCGCGGGAGTTGACGGTCGGCAACGGAACACTCACTCGGCCCAGCACGATCCAGCTGCCGGTGGCTTCACGCGTCACTGACGGACCTACCGACAAGCGCGGGGCGCCCTCAGCTCGAGCTCGTTGAGCTGCGGAGCGCGCGGCTCGTTCGTCGGCCCGCAGCTTCGCGATGCTGGGAGCATGACGGAGACTAGCGAGCACCTCCTCTTCGGTCAGGCGCGCGCCGTCACGGTCAACTCGTCCCACCACGACCAGCCGCCGCTGCCGTTCAAGGCCCAGAGCGTACGCAAGTCGTAGATCGGCGCTGAAGCGCAGGCCCTCAGCGTCGAGTACCGCAGCGTCCGCGCTCCCCAGCAGCGACTGGGCGAGCGCTACCTCGCCACGGGTGGCCGCCCCCGCATTCTGCCGGGCACGTGTGTAACGAACCAGCTGCTTCGCCGAACGTTGCCCGCGTTTGCGGATGCCCAGCAGCCGACGTGCAACGCGAGCGTCCACCCATGCCAGACCCGCGGAGAGCGCTGCCTGAAGCTGAGCGTCCTGAAGCTGGAAGCGCGCCGACAACGCGCGCGCGTCGGCGTAGCGCTGCCTGGACTTGGCGACGCCAGCGAGCGGAATGTCTTGCCAAAGTCCGGCACTTGCGTCGAAGCCTTGGTCGGTGCCGAGGCGCGGACCCACGGATAGCTCAAGAACCGGTGGATAGCTGAACGTCGTTCGGCTCGCCCTGCGCGAACGCTGGCTAGCGCGCCGTGCAGCGCGTGTGGGCGCGAGTTCGGGCGAGGCTTTCGAGGCGCGTCGCACCGCGTAGCTGAGGCTGACCCGCAACGTGGGATGGTTCGCTGCATGGGACCTCACCGTTCCGGACGCTGCCTGCGCGGACGCCGAGCTGGAGTAGCCGAGCAGGTTCATCCCACAGAGCAGGCCGAGCGCGACGAGTCTTGTGCGTTCCATGGCGAAGCACAGCCTGAGGCCTTGCTGCCGGCTTGCCTATCCGACGAATGTCCTGGGTCATCTGGTCGCAGGCGACGCCGCGCACGTCGGCCCTGCGTCGCGATGCGTGCGGCGGCACTCCGACATTTGTAGGATGGCGTGTGACCGTAGGCGACAGCACGCTTCCGCAGGTGAAATCCGGCCTCCTGAAGTCGACCAAATGGAGTTCGATCGGCTTTGGCATAGCGGTCGGGTTCGTATTCGCCGCGGTGTTGCGGGCGGTCGATAGCGCTTGGCCGCCCGAGCACCCCTCTCATTTGCTCTTGGACTGGACGATCCCGGTCCTGCTCGGAATCGCCGTCGGCCTCGTTCTCGACTTCGCTCGAAACCGAGCCGAGAAGTACCGCGCGGAGCAGCGCGCCCTGCAAAGCCTGCGTGATCGGCTACGTGGCGCGGAACGTGAGCAGACCGTGTGGGTGCTCGCGTCGTCGCTGCTGCACGAATTGCGCAATCCGCTCCACACGCTGGGACTGGCGCTGGAAGAACTCGACGAATGCCGAGACGAAGACCGCCAGCGTCGACTCGTACGCCAGGCGCGGCAGGCGGTGGACCGGATGAACGCGCGCTTCAAGCAGCTAGCAAACATGGCCAACCAACCCCGGCAGCATCACCAGATCTACGACTTGGCCGATCTCGTGCGTCAGACAACCGCCCGTTTCGATGCGCTGGCTCGACAGCGCGGCGCGCGCGTGCGTCTGCGCGGCCGCACCAAGCTAGAGGTTGTGGGAGACGAACGCGTAGCACGCACCGCTCTTGAGAATCTGGTGTCGAACGCAGTCGATGCGCTGCCCGACAGCGTGAACGGCTGCGTGGAGGTGACCCTCGAATCCGATGACGATCGGGCGCGGCTCCAGGTGTGTGATAACGGTCCGGGCGTGAGCGAATCGATGCGCGCTGAAGTATTCGAACCGCTGCGCTCGTCCAAGGGCCCGAAACACGGGCTTGGTCTGGGACTGAGCATCGCACGCAGCCTGACCCGCGCGTCGGGGGGCGACGTGATCTGCGAACCGCGCAAAACCGGCGCGTGTTTTGTGCTCACTCTGCCGCTGATCGGAAGCGCCGCGGAGGATTCGTGACCCGGCGACTTTTACTGGTCGAGGACGAGGAGGACTCTCGGTTGTTATTGCAGGACGCACTGACTTCGCGTGGTTTCGTCGTCGACGGGGCAGCGACTCGCCCGGAGGCGCTAGCGCTAGCGCGCGCCAGTGTACGCTTCGACGCGATCGTCACCGACGTGGTCTTGGGCAGCGAGGAGTACGGCGGACTCACATTGGTGCAGGAGCTGCGCGACTCGGGAATTGCGCCGCCATTTATCGTGATCACCGCCTTCGCTGACAAGCCGCGACTCAAGCGGGCACTCGAGCTGCGCGTCGCGTATCTGCTGGAGAAGCCGTTTTCGACGGACGAGCTCGTTTCCGTTCTGCGCCGTGTCTGGGAAGAAGCCGATGATTTGAGCCACTTCGTCGAACAAGCCCTAGCTCAAGCCCACTTGACCCCGAAAGAAACCGAAATCGCCCGCCTCGTGCTCAAGGGATTGTCCAACGACGAAATCGCTCGCATTCTAAACAACAGCAGCAAGACGGTTCGCCAGCACCTGAGTTCAATCTACCAAAAAGCGAAGGTCACCAGCCGTTCCGAATTTTTCCACTACGTATTCCCGAGCTAGGACTATCGCCAAAGCGGTGGACCGTCGCGGTCGTTAGCACCCCACAGCCTCGTCTGCGCGGACGATGCCGACCAGGACGCGCGTCATCCGCTGCACCGTGAGTTCAGGCTCCAGCGCGAGCTTCGGCACGATCAGACTCAGCTTCACGACGCCCAGCAGGGTGCCCAAGCCGAGGAATGCTCGCTCTTGGATCACCTCAGGGCTTACGTCCGGAAGGTGGCCCAGCAACCACGCAGTCAGCCTCCGGATCACATCCACGTGCACCGGATCGGGCTCCGCCAGGCTCCAGCGCACCGGAAGGTCGACGTTCAGCGTCCGACGCATTTGGGCTTCCTGAGCGTCCATCTCCACCATCAAACGCACGCAGCGCTCGATACCGACTTCTAGCGACGGATTATCCGACAGCAGCCGGTCCAAGTCCGCCAGAAACTGCCGGTCGCGTCGACGCGCGACCTCCGCGAACACCGCCTGCTTGTTGGGAAAGTAGCGATGGACGGATGCCACGCCCACGCCGGCGCGCTCGGCGATCGCGTTGGTGCTGACGTGGTCGATGCCCATCGCTGCGAGCTCCTGACCGGCGATCAGGATGGCGTTGACGATCTCCCTCGAGTCAGCGCGCCTGGGTGTACGCGCCTGTGGGACTCCCGCGGTCGGCTGTCGCTTGGGCTTGGGTTTGGCTTTGGGCAAGCCGTGACTCTAGGGCCGCCCCGCTTCATCCTCAAGTTAGCTGAACGGTCTGCGCTGGCACCGTGACGACCGATGAGGTCCGGTAGTTGTAGCGACTGCGGACCTTCTCCATATGGATCTCGTGCATCACCATACCGAAAATCCCGATGACGACCCCCGTCACCGCCAGGAATGACGTCACGATCCCCACGATGTAGCCCTTGCGAACGAACGCTATCAGCGAGCCGATGAACGTCAGCAGCGTCATGAACGCCGCGATCGCGATCATTCCGAGGATGAGTTCCTTGGGCGCACGGTTGCCCTGAAACCCGATGATCAGAAACGCCATCGCCCCGAGCCCGATCGAACCGATGGCGGTCAAGAACCCCCACACCGGCGCCTTCTTTGGACGCGGCGCTGGCGCCTGCGACGTCGGCTGGTAGGGGGCTTGGTAAGCGGGCTGCTGCGGGACGACGTAGGACTGGCTCATGGGAATTGCTCCTTAGAATTCCGGAGGACTGTGTGCTCCGAACACCTACATTGTCGACCCGTGGCAGGCGTCTCGCAACTCCGCTTGACTTAAGTTTAAGCCGTTGATTTTATTGATTATTTTCAGCCCTGGTCGGGTTCGGACTCCGCTCGTCGCGGAGCCCTAAGGCACGCAGGCGGCGATCGCCTGATCGACGTCAGCGATCAAGTCGTCGATGTCCTCGATCCCTACAGAAAAGCGCACCAAACCGTCGGGTAGTCCGTTTTCGGCCCGCACCTCTTCGGGGATCTTCTGGTTGCTCATGCTGGCGGGGATCTGCACCAGTGACTCGACCGCGCCCAAGCTCTCGGCCAACGTGATGACCTCGAACGAACTCACTATTTTCTTAGTGGTATCGAGATCGGTCTTGAAGATCACGCTCACCATGCCACTGAATCCTGACATCTGACGCTTGGCGATATCGTGCTGCGGATGTGACTCGAGCCCCGGATAGATGACCTGCTCGACCGCCGGGTGCTTTTCCAGATGCTGCGCGAACTTCATCGCGTTGGATTGATGGCGCTCCATCCGTAGCGGCAAGGTCTTCAGGCCGCGCCGCAGCAAAAACATGCTGAGCGGATCATGATGAAGTCCGATCGACTTGCGCGCGAACGTGACCTGCGTATGCATGTCTTTGTCGTTCGTCATGATCGCGCCACCGACGATATCCGAGTGGCCGCCCAGGTACTTCGACGCGCTGTGCAACACCAGGTCAAACCCGAGCTGCAGCGGTCGCTGACACATCGGCGTGGCAAACGTGTTATCACACACGCTGACCGCCCCGGCCGCCTTCGCGAGGCTCGCCAGCTTTTCAAGATCGTAAATTTGCAAAAGCGGATTGGTCGGCGACTCGGCGTACAGCATCTTGATGTCGCCTTGGCTCAGACGTTTCTCCACACCGTCCAGGTCTCGCATGTCGATCTGAATGAATTTCAGACCAAACTGACTGAACAGCTGCACGTACAGTCGATACGTGCCGCCATACAGGTCCTTAGGCAGCAGGATCTTGTCGCCCGCCTTGCACAGCGTGATGATCGCGGTCATCGCCGCGACGCCGGACGAAACGACCGCCGCGTGCTCCGCCCCCTCGAGCGCCGCCAGGGCCTTTTCGAGCGGGTAGAAGTTGGGATTCATCGACCGGCCGTAGTCATACTTGAACTCGCCGGGCGAGGGCTGGGCGTACACGGAGCATTGCGAGATCGGATCGACGATCGCGCCGGTGACGGGGTTGGGCTCGATGCCGGCGTGGATCGCGGTCGTCGCCGGGCCTAGGTTGGTCTTCGCCATGGCGCGCAACATAGCGCAATTGGCACGCCGTTCGGAACGCCGCGTTGGGCGGTCGACGTCAGCGCCGGTCGTCAGGTACCGTGACGGCATGAACGAGGAGCTGGTCGAATCCCTGTCGAGTCTCGGCTTCACGCCGGGCAACTACCGTGTACTGAAGTTGCTGCCGCTGGTGTATGTGGCCTGGGCGGACGGCAAGATGGAGGACGTCGAGATCGAACGCATCGACGAGATAGCCAAGCATCAGTTCTTCGTCGGCAAGGATGGGCTCGACATCCTGGATGGTTGGCTCACCGAGCGGCCGACCACGGACTACTTTCGGCAGGGCCTCGAGGACCTGTTCCTGCTCGCGCAGACGGAAGATGGCGAACCGCTAGTGCACCCGGAAGAGCTCCACGAGCTGCTCGGTCACGCCGAATCGATCGCTCGCGCCACGGCCCACGCGTTCGATGCACCGACTGCCGTCACACGCGAAGAGGTCGAGGCGCTGAAACAGATCGCCGAGCTGCTCAAGGTCGACAACGGCGTTAGCTGGCGACAGCTGCTGGATGAGCTCGACGCGGGTCCGGCATCGATCGCGCGGGGCAGGATGCCGGCCAGCGTGCGACATCCGTCCAACTAGCGTACTCCACACGCTCAGTGGGGGCTCCACACGCTCAGTGAAAGCTCCACACGCTCAGTGAAAGAAGTGGGTGCTCGTCGTGGGCCAGCAGCAGCCGGGCTGGTCGCCTTCCGCGTCGAAGGAACGGTGGAGCACGGAGTTCGGTCGCGTGTTTTCGTAGAAGAGCACCTGGTCGCGTTGGACGATGACGGCGATCCGATGCTGAGCGCTGCGTAGGACGATCTCTTTGGTTTTTGGGTTTCCAAGGTTCGAGTGGAGGCCCACCGCTAGCGGCGTGAAATCGAAGCGTAGCTTGCGCCCCGTCTTCGCGACGGCCGGTGGATATTGACCCCAGTCCACAGCACGCGCTCGTGCCTTTTCTACGGAGCATTTACCGTTATCTTCCAGCAGGTCGAGTTCCAAAATCATGTCGGTGCCGTAGCCGTCGCCGGCCATGCAGCCCGCGCCGGGATGCCAGTCGAAGTTGATCTGAAGCTGCACCTGCGTTGCCGTGTCCCGCGTCACGTTGCGGCGGTTGCGATAGAAGTGAAAGAACGGCAGGCGACTACAACCACTGTGCGCGACCGTTTGGGCTGGATGAGCGGGTGGAGCGATGACCACGAACGGCCCCGACTGCGCTGGTAGCGTCGCGGCTTCAATGTCGGCGTCAGAAGCTCCGCCGTCGACGGATGCGTCAACAGACGCGTCGACGGCGTGCACTTCCGAGATGCGTGGAGCGGGCGGTGCCGACTCCGCGACCCGGCACGCTGATGTGTCGGCGCGCGCCGTGACCACAGCGGCGGATTTGCCGGCCGGCGCCGTATCGACCGGCCAGGCAACGAGCAGACCGCACGCTACGCCGGCCACCGCCGCACCTCGGTTTACGTAGCCAGGCATCCCTGTTCGGAAACGCTGGCGCCAGGGACGAGATTCCGGCGGGCTGTCGTTACCGAACTACTTCACGGGAAGTTCGACGTCGGCGCGTCGCAGGCGGGCAACGCGTGCACGAAGCTTCGCGCCGGTGTCTTTGACGAACGCCTTTAGCTCACCGGGCTTGGCGAAGAAGGGGATCCACAATGCCGATACGCCGACCATGAATGCCGTGAACAGCAGCGCGTCGATCCCCCAATAAGCGACTGCCGCAATGCTCAACGTCAGTCGCGCGATCCCCAGCACGAGCCGCGCCCGAGAGAAGTCGTCAGCGCCATCGAGCAGGTCCATCAGCGACCAAAAGAATCCATGAAATACCGAAATCCCAACGAACAAAGCCGGATCGTTCGAGGATGCCATCAGCCAAGCGAGCGACAGGTACCCGGCGTCGAGCCCGAGCTGCAAGAATAGCCATCCCCGCGGATCGGTCTCCGGCTGCCAAGACGGCTGCGATGGGGACGTCGAATCCACCGGCCAAAGCGGCGCGTTGATAGACCCGTAGTCGATCCCATCCGGATGCCACTCGACGTGAGCCGGCGGGCGCGGCGCGGCGACACGATAGGGGCTTCCGTGATCTGACCGCGTCATCGCTCCAACGCCTTTCTACGGACGCTCGACGCGGGCGCGCGGGTCCGTACGCAACGGCGCCTGAAGTGACGCGGTTCAGATCAAGCTAAGTCGCGGCTGGCCCGTCGCCAGTGATATCGGACTACTGCGGATCGATTTCGAACGCGGATCGGCACCGATCGAACGGTCACCGACGTCCGGCGCGATTGCTACGGAACGGCTTCACGGGCGACCGAGGTGGCCGTTTCGCAAGCAGGCCAGGGGTCGTCGCAACTCGGAACGAGCACCTGATTGGCGCGAAATTCGCTCGAAGCCGATTCCACGCCTTCGCGAAGCCACGGATGTCCGACGACGCCGAGCTGCTTGCCACCACACCATGGAGACGCAGGCTAGTCGACGGGGGCGTCACCTAAGGTGTCCGGAAGCGCATCCGTTGCGAGGTCCGTTGCGACATCCATGGACCCGTCAGACAGGCCATCGTTAGAAACGTCCGGCGACGTGGCATCGGCTGCATGTTCAATAGTGGCGTCAGCGGTCGCATCGACGGACGAGTCGTTGGCGACGTCTCGCGAAGCATCCCATGGGTTGGGTAGGTCGATGAGGCCGCTATCTCGTCTGTCAGGCGGGCCGTCGGTGGATCCAGCATCCATCGGAGAAAGGTCGATTGGTCCACCAGGTCCT
>JAUIKB010000194.1 GCA_030430975.1 Polyangia bacterium | reverse complement strand
TATCGAGCGCTCCGGTCAGCGCGTCTGGCGGCCGTTCGTGACGAGGCTGTCCAGCTGATCACGACGCTGGCGCGCGCGGCGACGTCGGCGCCGATCCTCGCTCAGCTCGGGTTCGAGGAGGCGTACGGGTTTCGGATGTTTGGCGATGCGCCGCCGTAGTCATTCGGTTATGCATTAACCATGGAACCGGCACTGGTGGAGCAGCTGGTTCCACGGGCCGTCGGCCGTCCTGGCGTACCTGAGACAGAACGCTTGGCCACCGTGGCGGATGACTGCTCTTCGCGGACGGTCATGCCGTGTCGGAGCCGATGGTCAAGGCCATAAACAGACCCCAACCCAGAAAATGCCACATGGAGATTACGCCGACGGACGCCGAGAATTGAGCCCATCACAGTGCGTCCGTCACCGAAGCAGCGGGCGCAGCTCCGCCCAGACGTTCGCGGCTTCGGTCTTGCTTAGACCGGAGAACAGGCGAAGATCTGGCCCACGTTTGCGTCGCGCCCAAATCGAGTAGCCCGAGAGCAGCCCGACCGGATCGATCACGTCCCGTCGGACACGCAAACGCTTGATCAAGTCCCCGTCGATGCTGGTGGTGCCGATCGTCCACGCGCGCTGCGAGACGCGGAGCGTTTGCGCACGTAACCTCCGTGCGGCAAGCCATGCACCGATCATCACGACAGTTCCAGCTCCGCCGGCCGGAAGCGCGAGCGCGCCGAGCGGCGCGACACCGCTCGAGCTGGCCATGACCACACTGCCACCTAGCAGGCCCGCGAACAGTGCGGCGTCCAGCGCCAGGCCAGCGGCGCGCGTGCGAGTGCCCACCGAGACGTCGACCGCAGCGTCGGCCGACGTGCGATACGTCACCTGGACTGGACGATTCGGCGCGGAGGTCGTTTGTGTCGGGGCGATCTCCCGCCGGAGCAGACCACGCTGACTGCGTTCATGACGCTCTTGACGCAGCGTCAGCTTTACCACGGCAGCGATCCCAACCACGACCATCACAGGCTTGGCTAGGGTTGCCAAGTGGATAGTCAGCGCATTGAGCGGGACGATGCCGACAAGGTAGAGTGCTATCTTCGTCGTATCGAACGCGTGGAACGCCCATGCGATCGAGACGATCGTTGGGAGGTGCGGATCGCGCTCCCGTCGCCTGCCAGACTGTTGCCACGCCTCTTTTAGCATGAGATACGGCACGAACAGGTTCACGATCGGTAACGCGAAACTAACCAGGAACTCGAGCTTCGAGTGCTTGCGAAAACCTGCGAAGTAATGAACGTTGCCGTATGCGCGCCAGAACCACCAAACGTAGGCTAGCTTCGCGAGTGTACTGACACCGAGCATCACGTGGCCGTACCAGTGGTCGCCGTGGTAGCGAAACGCGCCCGGCTCGAGCGCTGCCCATGCGGTGGCCGACCGCAGCAGCACCAGCACGCGGGTAGTCTCTGTGGCGAGGAGCGCCAGAAGCACGGCGACGAGCAGTCGCGCTCGAGGCAGCGCGCTGCGGAACTCCTCCGTCAAGTGTCGCCGCTCCAGAGTACGCGCGTCAGGTGCTGCGTCAGACGCATCGGCCGACTCGATTCCGTTCAGTACCGAAAACCGAGTTCCCGTAGTGTGCCGGTATGCCCGCCCGCTAGACAGCTGCCGACGGCCTCGGCCGTATAGCGCTGGGGATGCTTGGCATCAGCGGCGATCGCCGCGAAGTGAGCCTTCATCTGCGGTGCGGGTCGGGCGACAGTCACGTACGCCGCGCGGGCGAAGCACTCGTCGCCGCGCTTGCCCTTCAGCGACGGGAGCCCCTGGACGGTCCGCTCGGCTGCTTGCGGATGAGGGGATGCCGCCAATGCGTCCGCCGCAGAGTAGACCGGATCATTGCGGTTGTGGGTGGTTCGCTTTTTGATAGAGCAGCTTCACGAGGGCATCGAGTGCAGCGTCCGATTTCGACCGCCCGAGAGCGCGCGCGGCCGCGGCGCGTAAGCCGGGCGGGATTTTCTTCTTGGTTAACCAAGGCAAGCAGCGCTGGGCGCACAGTTCGGGGTCGAGGTGCGAGGCAACGTCGACGGCTACCGCGCGCTGCTCGATTTGCTTTGCCTTGCGCGCAGCCGTCAGGAGTGCGTCCTTCGTCTTGAATAGCTTCGCGGGCTTTTCGAAGGTTCCTTTGTAGGGGATCTCGTCAGCCTTGCGCAGCGCCGCCTTTACGTCCTTTTCCGACGCGGATTCGAGGATCGCGAACACGTCCTCGACGTCGCCGGTAGCCGTGAACTCGACGGCCGTGCCGTGTAGCGCCTCGTGCGCGGCTTGTTCGACCGCTGCTGCCGCACTTTTCGAAAGCCCGTGCGTGAGGCGATCGAGCAGGGCGTACTCCGGCCCTCTGCGAAGGCGCTTGAGCGTTGCTGCGCTTGGCTTTCGCAGCTTCACGGTTGAGCCGTCACTCACCAAGTGGAAACAGCGGTCGTCCTCGTCGATGATCAACCAAGCTTCGTGTCCCGCCTTCGCAGCGGTCGCGACCAAACCTGCCAGTTCCCGACCCAGCGCCTCCCAGAAAGCGAGCGACTCGACCGTGCCGGCTAGCCGCAGGCCTTGATCGTCGGCGTCGACGCACACGTCGTCATCCTTCGCTAGGTTGGACAGCAGTTGACCGACTCCGAACGAATCGAGTCCGCCTTGCAGCAGCCCCTTGGCGTTCTTGATGCTGCTCAGGGCCGCGGCGGTCACGCGGCGGCGTCGCCAAGCGGTCTGTTGCGCGCGGTTCAGGGACCAGTGTCCGTAGAACGTGACGTCGCTCCCCATGGTTCGAGCTTACACGCTCCGCGCCTCCGCGTGTGGAGACGACGGTCGACGCCGCGCGGCGACCAGTGGACGTGAGCCTATCGCTGCGGAAACGGTTTCGGATGTTTGGCGATGCGCCGCCGTAGACCGCCTACCAGCGCGCTAGCTGCGTAGAAACGGTCGAATAGCGGTGGTCGACGCGAGGCTGCGCCTACGTCCGTCCGCCACAGACCGTCGAGTAGTTGCGCACCTCAT
Organism: Polyangia bacterium; assembly: GCA_030430975.1. Classification (GTDB taxonomy): domain Bacteria; phylum Myxococcota_A; class Polyangia; order Polyangiales; family Polyangiaceae; genus JAUIKB01. The sequence goes on along the minus strand of JAUIKB010000194.1, from coordinate 5,555 downwards.
CCCAAACCACCAGACGCGCCGTCGGAACCACGGGGCGAACAGCGTCGCAAACCCTCTCGCGTTCGCGGCGCTCACGGTTCATTGTTTTACTCGTGACCGAGTAGCTGAACCCAGTTCCGCTCTTCAACGCGCACACACCGATGATTCGCGCTTTGCTCGGACCCTGCACGGCGTCGATGACGCGCTTGGCTTCGGCGGCGTCGCCAGCGGGACAGCTGCGCGCGTGACGATCTCGGTCGCTCTGGGTGATCGTCGGCGATCCGCAGGCCAGCAAGCCGACCAGAACCCACCCAGCGCCCCGCATGGCCTGACTCTATCACGCGGGTCGGGCGGCGCGCGATTCACGGCGAGGTGGTGCCCCGCGTTCGGGCGGCGACTCGCGGTACCCGAGACCGCGTCCAACGTGTCACCTGCAGGCGACGCCTATCGGCCGTCGCCGTCACGTCGAGGTGCCACTCCGCAGGTGGCGCCGCTCGATGAGTACGCGAATCGAAGCAAAGCGCCCTGGCATCCTTCGTGCACCAAGCCGATCCGTCACCTACGCAAGGAGCACTTCAATGATTCAGACGCCTCGAGTTCTCACCGCTACTGTCCTGCTCGGTTTGGTCGGGTTCACGACCGGATGCAGCGCCGACGTTGCCCCGTACGAGGACGACGTCGACCTGGGCGAGCAGCGCGACGCGCTGGACTACACGTCGGGCGCTAGCCAACCGGAACAGCTGGCACCGCAGACTGACGCGCTTGCAGGCGGACGGCGTACGCCTCCGGGTATGGGCACGATCACGACTGATGTGGGAATTAGCGCGAAGGCCGCCTGCACATGCGCGGACCACCCAAAACCGGGCTACAACTGCAATGATTGTTCAGTCATCAATGGTCGTTGCTGGTGCTTCTACGGCCTCAAGAATCCGTAGCGGCGACGCCATAGGATCGGCCTAGCTACGGGTTGCAGCTGCAGATACCGCCGGCGCACTCGGTCGGCGTGATTTCAGGTTGAGCGCCCTCGTCACGGCGGCATGCGGATTGGGTCGTCCGAGGCGATCGGGGCAGCGTAAACTGCCGGGCAGCGATGTTGGGTAGCTCACGTTTAGGTCAGCTCGTCGGCGTCCGTGTCGGCTCGTTCTTGGGTCGTCAGATCGCGCTCAGCGCGTGTCGTGACGACGGGGACGACGACGTCGAGCGGCGTCCGTTTCGTGTGACGCTCGCCGAGCGCCCGGCCGCGGTGGATCTTCGGTCGTGGATGACGCCGGTCGAAGAGCAAGGCTCGCTCGGGAGCTGCACGAGCAACGCGGTGGTCGGGGCGCTCGAGTACTTGGTCCGTCGCGAAACGGGTCGGTCGGTGGATCTGTCGCGACTGTTCGTCTACTTCAATCAACGCATCTGGGACGACCGCGTGCGCGAGGATTCAGGCGCCTCGATCTCGAGCGCGATCCGCGTGCTGCATCGTGTCGGAGTGCCCACTGAAACGACCTGGCCGTACGACAAGAATCTGTTCGCGGTGCAGCCGCCCGAACCCGTCTATCGCGAAGCAGCGGACTATCGCGCGACTGACTGGTGGACGGTGCCGATCGACCGTGACGCGCTGCGTACGTGTTTGGCGGCGGGGTTTCCGGTGGTGTTCGGCACACGGGTGACGGACTCGTTCGTCGATACGCCGCGCTCGGGAATGTGCGGTATGCCGCGCGGCTCGCTCGATTCGCGTCACGGCCGTCACGCTCTGCTGCTGGTCGGTTACGACGATCGGCGTCGTCTGTTCATCGTGCGCAACTCGTGGGGCGACGACTGGGGCGACCGCGGATACGTGTACATGCCGTACGACTACGTGCTGAACCGTAGCTGGACGAGCAGCGCGTGGGCGTTCCGGACGACGACTCGCGACAATTTCGATCCTCATGAGCACGGCGGGGCGAACTTGGCATCGCTTCCGCACGCGCCGCCCAGCGGCAGTGGCTCGGGCGGCGCCCGGGTCGCCGGCATGGTGGCGGGCACCGGAGCGAGCGTTGCCGTCGGCGCGTTGACCGGAAGTAGCCTGCTGGCGGGGCTCGCCGGCGGGTTGTTCGCAGGGCTCACGCCGGGGGTCGCGAGCCGGATTCAAGGCCGTGACCGCGGCGCCTTTTTCGGCCGCGATCGAAGCGAAGAGATTCTGGAATTATTACGAGGAAACGGTGCGCCCGCGCCGGCCGCTGCCCGGATGCCATGGGATCCGGACGCCGCGACCGCGCCTAGCGCAGCGGCCATCGAGCAGCCGTCCGGGGTCCCGGTCCGTGTTCCGGTCAAGGCTGCATCGTCGCCGGTTGCCGTCGCGCCGTCCCGATCACGCAATCCGGTGGCAACGCCTCGATCGACAGGGGCTGAGATGGATCCGATCAGCGCGCTTCCCGTCGGGTTCGCGCGGCGCTGGCGGGAGGTTGGGGCCACGGCAGGCAAGTTGGGCAAACCGCTTTCGAAGCCGATGACGGTGCGTGACGCATCGATCGTGGGTCGGGTTGTGCGTTTTGAACACGGCGCGATGTTCGCGTGGGATCCGCTGCCTGACACCGTGCGTGAGCCTCCGCAGGTGCTGTACAACGACGATCCGGCGTACGCCTACTGGCAGCAGTCCGGCGCCTTGAGCGCTCCGGTGGGTTTGCCACTGCGCGAGACGGTGATGGCTGAAGACGACACCGTTCGCCAGCTTGTGTGTTCACGTGGCCAGATTGTTTCCAATTTGGACTCGGGCACGTTCACTGTGCGCGGCAACCTATACACGGTTTGGTTGAACCATGGCGGCTTGACCGAACTGGGCTGTCCGGTGGGCGAGGCACATATCCCCCGCGATCCAACGCAGCCGGAGTCTCAGGCGTTTCAACGCGGGACGTTGCACTGGACTCCGTCGCGTGGTGGCTGGCGCGAGTAGAGCTCGTTAACTTGGGTAGCCTGCAGCCGGGCGCTTGAGCGCAGTGGGCTGCCACGTTACGGGCCTCGCAACGCTCCCTGGTGGAGAGGTGGAGGACCCATGATCAATTTAGTCGCCGCGCCGGCATGGCAGGCGTGGCTTATGAGTATTTGGAAGCAATTACAGACCAAGCTGCCCACGCTGGGCGTGGCGCTGGGGATACTCCTCGGCGGTTGGCTTGCCGCTTGGATCGTGCATCGCATGGTGTACGGCGGACTCAAGCGGACGACTTGGGACGACAAGATCGCCGAGGCGGTCGGGTTTGAGACGGGCGGCGACGGCGACGACCGTCTCGAACGCGCAGTCAGCAAGGTCGTCTACTACGGTCTGTTGGCGTTTGTCGCGGTAGCGTTCTTTGACTACCTGGGTATCGACGCGGTCACGACTCCGCTGGTCGGTATGCTCGGCGAGTTCGGGAGTGCTGTGCCTAACGTGCTCAAGGCGCTGCTGATCGCTCTTGTTGGCTACGTGGTGGCATCCGGCGCGCGGCGCCTCATCACGGCTCTCGTCGATCGGCTCGGAGTCGAGCAAAAGCTGAGAGCGCTGACGGGTGACGAGGAAGAAGAAAAACCCAAGAAGAAAAAGCGTAAGAAGTCCGATGAGCCGAGCTCGGTTGCTCAAACCGCCGGAGCGATCGCTTACTGGTTCATTCTGATCATCGTGGCGGTTCCGGTTCTCGACGCGCTCCGTGTCGGCGCGCTGAGCGGACCGTTGTCGTCCGCGCTCGAGACGGTCACGACTTACTTCCCGAAGGTCCTGGCGGCGGCCGTGCTGCTGGCGGTGGGCTACTTCGTAGCGCGCCTGGTGCGTACCGTGCTGTCGAGCGTGCTCGCGCGCGTTGGGCTGGACCGAGTGGTCGCCAAGATCGGTCTCGGCGCCGTGATGAAGGACCGGCCGCTGTCGAGCATCCTCGGCACGATCGCGATGGCGTTCGTGTTGTTGCAGTTCGCGATCAGCGCGGTGGGTCGCCTGGGGATCCAGGAGATCAGTGTTCCGCTCGGTTCGATGCTGACACAGATCTATGCCTACCTGCCCAAGCTGTTGGTCGGCCTCGTGCTCATGAGCATTGGCGTGGTGCTGGCCCGCGTGGTCGGCAACGTGTCGGCGCGGCTATTGGCGGCGATGGGCTTCAACACGCTGATGGTTCAGATCGGCGTGTTCAAGGACGCCGAAATGGCGCGGGCTCAGCAAGAGAGCGCGAAGGCGGCCGTCGACGCGCGCCGGGAGGCCAGTGCTGCGGAGGCTGACGACGAGGCCGACGACGCCGACATGACGCCGGACGAAATGCTAGCCGGCTCTGAAGGCGCGTCAGTGCAGACGCCAGCCGACGTGGCGGGAGTCGCGGTAGGTGCGATCATCGTGCTGCTGTTCTTGCGCCAGGTGCTCGGCACCATGGGCCTAGCGGGTCTTGCCGGACTGCTTGACGGGTTCCTCGCGTTCCTACCCAACGTGCTGGTGGCCATCGCGCTACTGGGCGCCGGGCTGTGGGCGGGCACGTGGGCACATCGCCGCGTGGACGAGCTGACCAAGGCCAGCACCGATCGCATCGCCAAAGCGCTCGGCACGGTCGCGCACGTCTCCATCGTCACCATTTCGGCGATGATGGCGCTGCAGCAGCTGGGCGTCGGACGCCAGCTGATCGCCATCGGCTTCGGCTTGATCCTGGGCGCGATCTGTCTCGCCGTGGCGCTGGCGTTCGGACTCGGCGGTCGCGACGTGGCGAGCAAGATCCTGCAGAAGGAATACGACCGACGCCGCACGGGCCGCTAGGCCTCGCACGCGTACCGGGCATCGATGCGCCAGGGGCCGACGTACCTCGACGCATCGGTGCCTGAGCGTCCGTTGTCACGTCTGGCGGCCGGCGTACGCTGGCGTTTGTGTCCGCCCGCTCGCTGTTCTTGAAACTCATGCCCAGGCGCTGGGCTGCCGCCGTCTAGGCTGAGTCCAAGGAGTGGAAGCCGGTGTGCCGGACGTGTCCGACGGAGCGCTCTGTTTGGGACGCCGGTGGAATGCGTTGGAAGGCGAAGAGCGTCGGCAAGGTTGTCGGGATTGTCCGTCCAACTTGTGAAACGCTGCGCGCGCACGATTGCGCGCATCGCCCCGCGCGCGACTGAAAGGAACGTACAGGTGAAAGCACAGGAGCTCGGTGCTCGGTGCCCCGACTCGTTGCTCAGGGCCGAAAACCGAGGGCGAGTGGTGACCGGTGTGTCCGCTGTCCAGGCAGCTGACGACCGCCTCGGCCGCGTAGCCGTTGTCGTTCGGGGGTCCGCGGCGATCGCCGCGAAGTGCGCCTTTACCTGAGGCGCGGACTGCGCGACGGCAACGTAGGCTGCGCGGCAGAAGCACTCGGCGCCGCGTCTAAGCGCAAGCCGCGCGGTTCAGTTCGGTGACGACGGCGCCGAGTTCGCTGCCCGCCGGCGTGAGTGTGTAGGTACTCACCGGGGGGTACTCCTCTTGAACCCGCCGGGTGACCACATCGGCGCGGTCGAGATCCTTGAGCGTGATCGAGAGCGCGCGCGGCGTAATTGCCGGCAAGCTGTTTTGGATCACGCGAAACCGCGTGGCCCCGCCGTTCAGCGTATGAACGACTGGGATCGACCACTTTTGGAGCGCCAACGCT
>JAUIKB010000193.1 GCA_030430975.1 Polyangia bacterium | reverse complement strand
GCCTCCGCGTGTACTTTCGGCGCGAGCTCGTCACCTTCGAGGTGCTCGGCCCAGATGGGCTCGTCACCTGCAACTCGCAGCCGGACGTGCGCGAACCCGATCGCCAGGCGTTTCTCCGACTCCGGCCAAAGCGGAAGATGACCATCACGAGCCGCCTCGTCGAGTTGTGCCCCCGGGGCACGTTTGACCGTCCCGGACTCTACTTGGTGAACGCACGCTTCGACGCCAACGACGCCGGGCGACGTTTCGGATTCGACGCGTTCACCGGACGCGTGACCTCTGCCCGGGCCGTCGCGGTACGGATTCAAACCGGCAAACGACCGTTCTCTCGACCACCTCGCCGCCGCCGATGGCGCTAAACAGGAATCACGCCGCGCTTGCGCGCTGGCCGTTCAACACGCTTGTTCTCGGCGAGCCGCAGGCCCTGCGCGAGCACGTGCCGCGTGTCGCGTGGATCGATCACGTCGTCTACTAAGCCGTATCCAGCGACTTTGTAGATGTCGATGTTCTTCGCGATGGCGTCCACCACTTGCCTTCGCACTTCGGGAGGCGGCTCGTTTTTTCCAAACAGCTTCGGTCCGGCGATACTGACCATGCCGTCGGCCCCCATGACGCTGATCTCGGCGCCAGGCCACGCCACGATCAGATCCGGCTCGTACGCCCGACCGCACATGACGTAGTAGCCCGCACCATAGGCCTTGCGCACGATCACGGTCAGCTTCGGCACCGTAGCCGCGCTCATCACGTGCAGCATCTTCGCACCGTGACGGATGATGCCGTCGCGCTCCACTGCCGAACCGACCAGAAACCCCGGCACGTCCTGTAAAAAGACCAACGGCACGCCAAACGCATCGCAGATCTGGATGAACTTGGCCGCCTTATCGCTTGCGTCGTTCTCGAGAACTCCACCCAGCACAAGGGGCTGACTGGCGACGATGCCGACCGATCGTCCGTCGATCCGCGCCAGGCACGTGATCAGGGACCGACCGAACCCGGGCTTCACATCTAGAAACTCGCCGTCGTCGACGATCGCGCGAATGATGGCGTACATGTCGTACGGCTGACTCGCGTCGTCCGGCAGGACGGACAGCAGCCCCTCATCGCGACGCTGCGTTGGGTCGGTGCACGCCACCCGCGGCGGCGGCGCGTCGCAGTGCGACGGGAAGTAGCTCAGGTAGCGTTTCGTGAGTTCTATACACTCGTAGTCGTTGCTGACCTCGCGGTCGGCTACGCCGCTCGTCTGAGTGTGCAGCCGCGAACCGCCGAGCGTCTGCTCGTCGACGTCCTCTCCGACCGCCGCCTTGACAAGACGCGGACCAGCCAGAGCCATCGAACCGATGTCGCGGACCATCGGAACAAAGTCGGCAAGCCCGGGTATGTACGCTGTGCCGGCTGCCCCTGGACCTACCATGGCAGCGACTTGCGGTACGACGCCGCTCATCAGTACCTGCTCACGAAACAGGTGACCCGAGCCCGCGAACAGCGGCAGCATGTCGCCGCTTGCCTGGCCGCCCGGATCGATCCGCGCACCCGCGGAATCGATGAACCAAACGATCGGGTGACGGCCGGTGAGCGCCATGCTGCGCAGCCTCGTCACCTTCTCCTCGCCTGTTCGTCCAATGCTGCCGCCTTTGACCGTAAAGTCATACGCGGCTGCGCAAACGACCCGGCCCGCAACCTCACCGAAGCCCGTCAACACACCGTCTGCCGGTGTGTCGAGCGATTCGGAACCGCTCCCCATTTGGCGGCCGTGCATACCAACCTCGAACCACTGCCCGCGGTCGAAAAACAAACTCATACGCTCGCGCGCGTTGAGCTTTCCACGGGAACGCTGTCTTTCGATTCGAGCCTCACCGCCCATCTGGAGCACACGTTCGCGGCGCTCGCGCAGTTCCTCGAGTCGCTCACGCATGCTCATGGTCGACTCCTAACGCCCAGTCCAAACCGGATCGCGCTTCTCCAGAAAGGCGGATAGCCCTTCGCGAGCGTCGTCCGTCGCCAGGCACTCCATGAGGCGACGACTCAAGTCCGGCAATTTTTCCTCCAGCGACATGCCCTCGGTCTCGCGGATCGCCTGCATGCCGAGGCGGATAGCTACAGGGCTTTTTTCCTGTACCGCCGACGTGTAGTGCGCAACCTGTCGATCCAGTTCGGCCGGGCGAACGGCGCGATTGATCAATCCGACCTCGGCAGCTTCTTCGGCTGACAGGCGCTCGCCACACAGCATCATCTCAACCAGTCGCCGTCGCGGCACGATCCGTTCAAGAACCGCCATGATCATGAACGGGAACAGGCCTACGTTGATCTCGGGCGTGCCCAACTTGGCCTCGGCGGAGGCGACTCCGAACGTACAGCACGCGACGATACCCAGACCGCCGCCCATCGCGTGGCCGTTGACACGCGCGATGATCGGCTTGGTCGTGGCGAGGAGCGCAAGCAGTAGATCCTTGTAGTCCCCCTTCGGCGGAAGCGCTTCGGCTGAGTCGCCGCCGGACATTTGGCTGAAGTCGCCGCCGGCACAAAACGCCTTGCCCGCACCGGTGATGACGATGCTCCGCACCGCTTCGCTGGCGTGCGCATCCTCCAGCGCATACAGCAGCTCGTTGACCATCGTCGGGCCAATTGCGTTGCGGCGAGCCTCGCGATTCAGCGTCACCCGCGCCACGCCATCGGCGGACTCGACCAGTATCTGAGAGTAGTCTCGTTTTTCCATCTCGTCTCCGTTACGGCGCCGGCGCCTTCTTCGCGCGTAGCTCCGCCAATTCCTTTAGGTTCGCTTTGGGTCGAGGGTCCGTCGGATCGAGCGCCTCCGCGGTCTTCAAGGCTTTTTCGGCTTCCGCGTATTTGCCTTGCTTGGCGAGCGCCGTGCCGAGGTTGATCCACGCCGATCCTAACTTCGCGTCGAGCTTCAGAGCTCGACGATACGTCTTCACCGCCTGATCCAACTGTCCGTCTCGCTGGTACGCATAACCCAAGTTCGACAGGAACGTCGCGCGTGCCGGCGCCAGGCGGTGTGCCTTGAGCAAGTACGTGACCGCCGTCTTTGCCTGATTCTTTGCCAGGTAGGCCGTCCCCAAATCGCCGAGTGCGCGAGCATCGTTCGGGGCGAGACGAACCGCTTTGGTGTACACCCGCAGCGCGTCGTCGACTCGCCCGCGCAACATGTACGCTGTTCCAAGAATTCGCAGGCGCTCCGGATTCTCTGGATCGAGTCGAGTCGCTTTTTCGAACTGGGTCAGCGCTTTGGCGGGCTTGCCCGTAGCTAGCAGCGCGACCCCAAAGGCCGAGAACGCTTCGGGATCGTGGGCGGACCGCTCAGCCCCGGTCTCGAGCGCCTGAAGCGCCCCAGGCGCGTCCCCCAGGATGAGCAGGTAGCGCCCACGCGCCACATGCGCCGGACCGTAGTTGGGGTGCCGTTTAAGAACCGCTTCGACCTTCTTGACCAGCCGCTTCAGACCGCGGTGTTTTGGCGCCGAGGCGTAATCGGTCACGATACCGAGCTGGTCGAAATCGACCCGGATCAACCCGATGTCCGCCGCTGGCGGCTCGCGGTCGATTTTCTTGGCCTTGCGGTAGTGCTGAGCAGCGAGCCGACCGTCGCCCGCTAGGTACGCGGTGTCACCAGCGAACAAAGCCTTATCGTAGGGAGTGTCCACGCCAACGGCGAGGCCGCCGAACACGGTCCCCGCCTTCGGCGGATCCGGAATGGCCTGGTCCGGTGGAACAACACTCGGTGCTGGCGCAACAGCTACCCCACGACAGCTCCCGTCGCTCGAGCGCACCGCAGGCGGCGCACAGTCCGGCGCGGCGGCGAGCGGTGGCTGTGTAGTCGGCGCAAGCGCTGGCGCCGGCTCTGGACGTGGGGCCGGCGTCGCTGCGGGCTGCTGAGGCTCGCCCCCGCACGCCACCACGCCAGCCCACACCACCACGCTAGCCCACGCCACCACCCGAGTCGGAGTCATACAGACGTCGAGCCGACGGCTTCGACTCATGCGGATTCCCCGGCCGCTTGCCGCCCTACCGAACCGTATACGACCGCGTAGGCGTGGGCCATGACGGTTCGCGCCGCTTCGCAGAGCTGCTTTGATTCGGACGGTCGTTGAAGCACAGCTAGACCGCCCGTCGGGGGATTAGCTGCCGCCAATGCTTGCGCCGCGACTCGGACCTCTTCGGGCACGTCACCAGCCTTTCCGATCGCCTGCAGATGCTCAACGTAGGTGCGCCCCCAGGGCCGATCAGGCAGCACCCGAAGTGCTCCGTTCAAAGCCATACCCGCCGCGCGCTTGAGACCGACCACTCCGGCGCCGAGATTCCGGTCTCTCAGCGCTTCCTCTGCTTTAGCGAGCTCCTGCGCACCGATCGTCAGCCACTGCTGGGGCGTGAAGCGATTCAGCCAGTGTTTGGCGTCGACGGGATACGCAGAATCGTCAGCGCCCACTTTCCCGCTCAGCCTTCGCCAGCCTCAGACGAGGTGAATTCCTTGCCATCGTGCCGGAGCATCGTCTTTTTGTCGTCGAGAACCGTGAGCAGACACACGGGGCGCTTCCACAGTCGAACAAGCGCCGCCATCGCATGGCGAGCGTAGTCGTCCCGCAGATCGACACCCTCGTGCGCATGCCCGAGCAGCAGCTCCCCGCGATTCTCGTGGTTGGCGTCCTCGACGGTGATCACCGGGTTGCCAGCGTTCGTGAGCTGACTGAGCAACTTCTGTTTTACTTTCACGAACTCACGCGAACTGATTTCGTACCGCTCGTGCCGACTCGACCAGTCGATTGAAAACAACTTGTGTTCAGCAGCAAAATCGGGCGTGAGGAATTCATCGATGAACGTTACGTCGTTGTAAAGAGACCGCACCTCGAAGATCTTCTGACGCCCCAGTCCGAGTCGCCGGTCCCAGTGAGACTTCTCGTCCAAGTCATTGCACTGCTCCCACTCCCGCCCAAATTGGCCACGGTTCCAGCGCTCTTCAACGCTTCGATATAGCTCCACACCGAGCTTGTACGGGTTGAGCCGGCCGCCGGAGGTCGACATCACGCCAGCGTTGTTGTCGGCGTACTCGATGATCTCACTCCAATCGCATACGTCCTGCGTCATCATTTTCGAGTGCCAGTACGATGCCCAGCCTTCGTTCATGATCTTCGTCTGCATCTGCGGATAGAAGTAATACGCCTCCTCGCGGATCACGGCGAGCACGCGGCGCTCCCACTTTTCGAGCGGCGCGTGTTCGAGCAAGAACCGTAGGACGTCGCGCTCCGAGTTCGCCGGGAACTTGCGTTGTGCTTCTCGCGCCTTCTCGAGTCGCTCTTTTTGCTGTGCGATGTACTCCTCAGGGTTGATGAAGCTGTCCATGTATTCCTTGGCGCGCAGCCGCGGAACTTCGATCTCACTGGGTTCCTCTGAAATCGGTTCTTGTGCGTCACGGACAAAGAACCTCGACCACGGGTCGATCAGGTTTTCAAGCGACAAGCAGTGGTCGATCAGTTGCTCGACTGCTTCGATACCGCGGCGATCGATCACACGCCGCACGGCAGCGCCGTGATTCGCCATCTTGTCGACCCACTTGCGGTTGGGCTTGTAGTCGGCACCGGCGGAATCGAGGTCTACGATGCGACCACGCTTATCGAGATCCGTCGATCGGAACGCGAAGTTGTGCTTAAAAAAGTCCACGTGGCCGTACACATGACACATGACCATCTTTTGATCGGTAAGACTATTTCCTTCCAGCAAATAAGCAAACGAGGGATTGTTATTGATCACCATCTCGTAGATCTTTGACAGCCCGTACTCGTAGCTCTTACTGAGCCTTTCGTAGTCCATCCCGAAGCGCCAATGTGGATAGCGCGTTGGGAACCCGCCGTAGGCGGCGACCTCGTTCATCTGGTCGTACGTCAACATCTCGAAGACGACCGGAAAGAAGTCCAACCCGTAGCCGCGAGCGACCTTCTCGACGGTGGCTTGCCACTTTCGCAGATAGCGAGGAATGCCGGTTTTGCGCGCGAACTGGGGCACTAATTCCCCTTGCCCAGGAAGTCTTTGATGCTCCCCATGATCGCTTCTTTGTCTCGGATTTCGCTGGTAACCACCCGCGGGTCTTCGCCGAAGTGCTCGGTGAGGTCCTTGATAAATTGACCCGACCCGTACGGGCTCTCCACCTGGCCATAGGCGAACATGTTGATCCTATCGAGCAGCTGATTCTTCATCAGCTCAACACACTGCAGCGTGTCGTCCATCGACCAGTTATCGCCGTCAGAAAAGTGGAAGGGATAGATGTTCCATTCCTCTGACGGGTATTCGTCGACGATCATTTGGGCGCACAGCTTGTAGGCGCTCGAGATCATCGTGCCGCCGGACTCTCTTGTGTGAAAGAACGTATCGCGATCAACTTCGCGCGCGACCGCATCATGAATGATGTAGCGACTCTCGACGCCGCGGTATTGCTTCTGCAGCCAGGTATCGATCCAGAAACTCTCGATGCGCACGATCTCTTTTTGTTCGTCGCCCATCGAGCCGGACACGTCCATCATGTAAATGATCACCGCGTTAGCGACAGGCTCGTTGTCCACGTTCCAGGATCGAAACCGCTTATCGTCTTTTTGCGGCACGATGATCGGGCGCTTCGGATCGTAGGTACCGCTGGCGATGCTGCGGCGCAGCGCCTCGCGATACGTTCGCTTGAAGTGCTTGAGCGATTCGGGACCGACCCTCCTAATTCCGGTGTAGCGCTCTTTCGCAGTGGAGATCTGGCTCTGGCCTTTGGGTTCGATCGCCGGTAGCTCGAGTTCTTCTCCCAAGATTTCCGCAAGCTCATCGAGACTCACGTCGACTTCGAGCACGTGTTGACCGGGGTCCTTACCAGCCTCGCCCTGCCCATCGCCTTGCTCGGGCTCCCCGCCGACGGCATCGCCCACCTCACCGTCACCCTGTCCCACTCCGCCCTGGCCTTTTGAACCAAACGTGAAGCGCGGAATGTCGATGTGCGGAATCGGAATAGAAACTTGGTCGTTTCCCTTCCGGCCGATCATCTCGCCCTGCGAGATATAGTCGCGCAGGTTCTCGCGGATCTTTCCGCGCACGATATTACGGAAGCGAGTGTGATCCTGATCGATCTTGAGCGACATGGAGTCGCTTCAATATGGCACATCCGAGCGACGTTGTGATTCGCAACGTCGGCGCACCACGCGGCCGCTAAGTAGACGCAAGTGCTGGAGTTTCGCAGCGAGACGGGCTACGCCGAAGCCAACATGGCCTCCGCTGGCGTATCGTTTTGGCTGAAGTTCCGCTGCACTGAATGCGGCAACTGTTGCCGCGACCCCCTCCTGCCCATGAACGGCGCCGACCTGGCGCGACTCGTCGCTCACACCGGCCAGCGCCCCGCATCGATCGTGCGATTCGTCCGAACGGACCGCATCGACATGGACGACGAGCCGGAAGCCCGAATCGTACTAAGCGAGGGGACGCGCATCATGGTGCTGCGGCAAGCCCGCGGCGCTTGCCAGTTCTTGGGCGATGACGACCGGTGCCAGGTCTATCCGCAGCGGCCGCTCGGATGCCGGGTCTTCCCTTTCGACCCGACGTTCACCCAACGAGGTAAGCTACGTCGCCTGCAGCTCATCGAAGCAACCGATTGCCCATACGAGCTCGACGGCAACAACGATCCAGATCGGATCGTCGCGCTCCAACGCCAGCTAGACCAGCAGACCGAGGCGTTCTACACGTTCATCAAACGCTGGAACCGCAATCAGCAGCGTCGCCGCCGCGAGGGCCTAAAGCTTCGCGGGCGTGCCGCATTCTTGACGCAAGCACTACGTGATTCATCGGGATCGTAGCGTCAGCTCTCGGCCGTAGCGTCAGCTCTCGGCCGTAGCGTCAGCTCTCGGCCGTAGCGTCAGCTCTCGAACTTCTTGGCGATCTTCGCCACGTCGATGCCGGTTGCTGCGCGCAGCTGTTCGGTCGTGCGAATCGCGGTTCTGGCTAGCTGGTCGTCCTTACTGGCGCCAGTCGGGAGCACGCTCATCTTGCCAATGCTGAGTTTCTGGCGCGAGCCAGCGATGTGACTGAGCAACGGCAGGAGCTTCTGCAGCGCCAGCGCTTCGCGGGCCGACGCGCCGCCGGCACGATAGGCCTCGACGACGCTCTTGAGCGCCTCGGCTTCTGCCCGTCCACGCTCCACGGTGGACGCGGCGTCGCCACGCGCTTTCTCCTCCGCGGCGCGCTGGGACGCGATGGCGGGCTGGACGACGTCGGCGTCGAGGCGCCGTTTCTCTTGCAGCGCTCGAGCGCTCTGCCGTTCGATTTCGGCGCGCACCTCGGCGATTTGCGCGGCGACTTGACCCTGCGCTTCGTTGATCATCGCGGCCCGCGCCGAGCGCGCGTCGGCAAGCCGCCGGTCGGTTTCCTCACGCGCGATTTGGAGATCCGCCCCGATCTTTGCGTCCTCGCTCGCCGACCAGTTCGCAGCCTGCTGCACGGCCGCTGCGGCACGCGCCCTCGCCTCGGCTATCGCCTGGGTCTTGTTGAGTTCGGCACCGCGAATTCGACCGATTGATGACAGGTACTTGACGTTATCCGTGACGTTCTGGATCTTC
>JAUIKB010000192.1 GCA_030430975.1 Polyangia bacterium | reverse complement strand
TTCGGAAGGCCCTGGCACGACGATGCGCGTGACGCTCCCGCTACGCGCTTGACGCGTCCGGACGCAGGGCATAGCCGAGAGCATGGCAACGTACCGCATCGTTTCGCTGCTGTTCGGCAGTCTGAGCACGTTCACGGCGTTCATCGTGATGTTGATCGCGATCGGCGTGACCGTGGTGCTGGGCAAGGCAAAGGCACCAACTGGCGGCGGGTGGCTGCTGGTTGCCGCGAGAGCCGGCGTGTGGCTGGCGACTTTGGGCTACTTGATGCTGAGCATGCTGTCCGCGACCGTCGGACTGGACGTCAGCTTTTGGCTCAGCATCATGCTGCGGCTGCTCCTCGTCGTCAGTTACATCATGACGATCGCCGCCATCGTGATGATCAAGCCGGCCCCTGCGCAGTCTCATGAGTAACCCGTACAGCGACTTCGCTATCGTAACGCTGCTGCTGAGCGTTCTGATGATCCTGCTGCAGCTCGGCGCCGCCGCTGTATCGCTGGTCCGCTTCCGCGCGACGCTGAGCGGACTGCTGATGACGTCGGCGTTCGGAGGGTTCGCGGTCATCGGCATCATCCACCGGGTCCTTCCCGTCGATATGATCAGGAGTCAGCTAGCCCCTGTCGCCTTCGGGCTACTGGACTTGCTGCTGACCATCGTGCTCGCGGTCGGGTTGGCGTTCATTCCGAAGAGCCTCACAGCTCTGTCCAAGCGCGCCTAGCTGCGCAGCCCAGGTCAGTCGCCGGCGCCGCGCCAGCGTGCGGCGACGTCCCCCACCCGTACCATCTTTTCACCAAACACCTTTTGGATCCGAGCCTCAGCGGTCGCGGCGGGTGGAAGCTCGATCTCCGCCCAGTCGTCCAGCCCGCAGCCGCGCGATGCGCGGTAGTCCCACGACACGCGAATCCGCGCAGCGCCGGCGGCGGGCCGTGGCCAGGCAACGACTCCGGCGTCGTCGAGTGACGACGCCTGCGTGATGCGTTCGACTGTCTCCGAAGCGCGATTCTCTACCTTGTAGAAACTACCGCCGATACCAACGAACGTATCGTAGGAGTTGCGAAATCGGCGGGACAGGTCCTCGGCTGCTTTTACGCCCGGCACGATGCCAAGCGTAACCGCCTGTACCAAACCGCCACCGAGAATCGCGAAAGCGTGCAGCAGCCCAGGGGAGGAGCCACTCCCCCCCGCCCCGCCGGCGGAGCCACCGCCGACAGTGTCCGGCGACCGCTCACGAGTCAGGACTGCGAGTTCTTCGCGCCCCGCGAGCATTTCTAGGTCGCGACCGTTCGAGTTTAGCGTGATCGTCGCATACACCTCCCCCAGTTCGGTCTTGTGACCGTCTAGTCGGGGCTTCACCAGGACGTGTTCCTTCTTCACTCGCGGGGCAATGCCCGCCGCTTCCAACTCCGAGTCAGATACCGCGTGGAGATGCATGACTGGCTCGTAGATGTCGCGTAGCGCCGTCCGAGCTTGATGCTGCTTCTCTGCGTCACCCTCTTGCGCGACATAGCAGATCAGCTCGCTGACGTTGCGGGTCCGCACCATCGTATCCATCGACGGCGCGCAACCCGTCCCGAAGGCCGCACACACCACTCCGAACACTGCCCGCCTCAAAACAAGTCCTCCATTAGGTCGCTCGACAGCGCGAACGCGATATCGAAGTTCAACGAGAAGCGCAGCTCGTGCCAAAGTTCATCGTCGAAGCGGAGCGCCTGATGACCCGCTTCGAGCGAAAACGGATGCTCCATGCCCGACCAACGCACGGTGTTGCGGAGACCGAAGACCAGATCATCACGGCTGAAGTCCATCACAACCCGGGGCATAAAGAACACGCCGCCGAACAGCGTGCCGCCCTCCTCATCCTCGATCTCACCATAACCAAGCCCGACTCCAAACGTCAGCGCGTGCTCCCGACCGGGTGTCCGCCATGAATAGCCAACCTCGGGAGCCAATACGAATTGGTCCCACCCGCGCGACAGGCCGAACTGCCCGCCGAGGACGAAGTCCATCGCGTACCGCACGTTGGCGTCTCCGTTGACGCGCCCGCTGATGCCCGGACCGATGCGCAATGATGGCGCCACTCGCCGCGGCGGCGCCGTGTAGTACGCGATGTATTCCGTAGGACGGCGCGCTTCTATGGGTAGCGGTACAGGCTCCGGCAGTCGGAGGGGCCGTACGTCACCACTCGCCTTGTTTACAACGGCAGCTTTCGTGGCGCCGTCCTCCGACGACGACGCAGCTTGAGGTTGCGCGTAGACGCTGCAGGGCGCCATCAACACACAGCCCCAAAAGAAGCCTCCCAGCCTACCCACCCTCATGTTCCTCGGATTACTGCCTAGACCCAGGTTTAGAAACTCATTCAGTTAGGGTTGCTAAATTCGTCGCAGTAATAGTACCCCGGCATGTCCGGATCGGAAATGCAGTCGACACCGCTACGGCAGTCGTTGTCCGCCGGGTCGCACAACTGCACGAAGAAATCTCCTTCACACTTCTCTTGGCAAGCGATCGTGCGATAGCGGTCGAAAGGATTAGTCTGAAAATCGCCACAGCACACCCGGCTTCCGGCGCAGTCTGAAGACTCGTCGCACCGATTGTCCGACCGGAACGTCGGAGGGCTGTTGCTGTACTGGCAGCTTTGCCCGTTGTTGCGACACACCATTTCGACGACGCTACCGTTGGAGCCGTAGGACGCGCAGCAGAACTGCTGGCCCAGCGTACAACTGGTACTGCCGCACTTGACCTTCCGCGAGGTGTTGACGACTCCGCCCGTGCCACCGCTACCTCCGCCGCCGCTTCCGCTTCCGCCGGTTCCGGTACCCGCGCTGCCGCCGGTTCCGGTACCCGCGCTGCCGCCGGTTCCGGTACCCGCGCTACCACCGGTTCCGCTGCCCCCCTTTCCGCCGCTACCGCTTCCGCCACCCGTCGCGCCGCCGGCACCGCCCGCGTCGGTTCCCCCCGCGCCGGCAGGACTCGTACCGCCCTGTCCACCGGTCGTCGTACCGCCAGCACCGGGAGCACCGCCCTTCCCGGACGTGCCCGTCCCCGCTGCGCCACCAGAACTCGAGCCGCCGCTCGAACCGCCAACGCTGGAGCCTGCTGCGCCTGAACCGCCTGCCGGGCTGCCGCCGCTCGATCCCCCGCCCGTGCTGCCACCGTCACGGTCGGGACCGAATAGGCCGGCATCGCTCGAGCCTCCGCAGGCGGCGGCGACGAGAAAAGTAACGGCATAGGCGGCGTATCGCTTCATGAAAGCTCCAAGCAAGAGAACCAGCGAAATCTAGCAGATCGACCACCCGTCGCGACTTCAAACGCGCCGCGCGGTCGTGACTTGACTCCCATGCGGCGAACCTAGACGGTCCCGGCCATGACTGACGAGAAGCCGCCCATCGAGCTCGCGATGGAACACCTGCAGGCGGGCGATATCGCCAACGCCGAGGCCGTGATGGAGAACGCGCGCGACGGCGCGGAAGAGGAGTTCGGCGCGCTGAGCCCGCAATACGCGGCCGCGCAATTCAACTACGCAACCGTGCTCGGGGCGCTGGGCGACTTCGATCGCGGCATCGAGGAACTGCGCAAGGCCGCCGTCATTCCCGGAGTGGATACGGAGGGTAAGGCCCTTCAGCTCACGGCGCGTCTGCAGCTCGGCGAGTTTCTCGCCCGGTCAGGCGAGTTGGAAGAAGCCATCACCGAATTCCAGTCGACGCTGGCAGCGCACGAAGCAGAGTACGGCGCAAACGCGGAACAGACCGCCGCCGCGTGCGAGTCGTACGCTCACGCTTGCCTCGTCTCGGGTGATGCCGGGCGGGCGGCCGAGTTGGCGGAGCGCGCCGCGGACATCTACTGGAAGCTCGAGCACGAGATGCTGCCGGCTGCCCTTGCCCTTCGGGCGACCGCCATCAAAGCGCGCGACCTGGATGCGACTGCGATGGATGGCATGACCGAACTCAAGCGGGACGTGTTCGACGCTTTCGTCACGGCGTGCATCGAGCGCGTTGATACCGACCCGCCCTCCATCGCGCTGGCTGTCATGATGGATCTGGCGCCCATCGCGCTGAACAAGCTCTCGACGAAGAGCACCACGTACCTGGCGCTGCTGGAGGCGATCGCCGGCGCCGCGGACGACGCGAACGAGGAAGACGCTCGGATCGCCGCGCTGGGCGATCTTTTCAAGCATCAAGCGGCGCTCGGCGATGACGAACTGACGACCCGTGCACAGATGCAGCTCGCGGAGGCGTTCATCGAATCCGGAGACGGGGAGAAGGCACAGTTCCACTTCGCCGCGGCGCAGAAGCGCGCGGGCAAGGTTTCGAAGTCTCATGAGGCCCAGGTGCTACGCAGCTGGGGGCTCAACCTCGTCGAAGCGGAGTCGAAGCAGGAGGGCCGCGCGAAGCTTCAGCTCGCCGTCGAGACCAGCCGCGAAGGCCCCGACAGCGAAACGATCGGCGACTGCTTGCTCGCGCTCGGCGTCTTTCTGCAGCACGAGCACGAGGCGAGCGCCGCAAAGCCGCTCCTCGAAGGCGCGATCGAAGTTCTGCCCCTGGAGAGCAACGAATCGTTGATAGCTCACGCTCACCTGGAGGCGCTGGAGAACGGCACGAGCTGCGGCTGCGAAGACGGAGGTGCCGCCATCGGTGCCGCTATCATGTCTCTCGTCAGCCCTCACGTACCCGACGATCTGCTGGAAGAGATCACGCTCGACAACGAAGGCGGTGTGCAAGTCACGCTCAACCGGGAACCCACCGAAGAGGAAACCGACACGCTCAATCGCGCGATCGAGGCGGCGATGAACGTTATCCAGCGTGAGCTGGGACAGGCGATGGACGCCTAACCGACAATTTTCTTTGAACGCTCCGACTACGTCCGGGCACACACTCACAGAATCGCCCGCGCGGCTGCCCTGAGGGCGCTGCCGGGCCCTGCCTGCGCGGTGCACCGCCGCGCGAAAGGTCGGCTGTGCGTCGTTGTGTCACCGCATGCGCCCTCGGGTGCGCACTCATTGTTTCGTCTCCCGCGATCGTTGCCGCTCAGGCTGAACCGAATCCGGCGCCGCTTGTCGCGCCCAAGCTGTCGCAGCGCGTCGACGCGACTTACCCACCGGAAGCTCTGAAGGCTGGTCTCGAAGCGGATGTCGTTATCGAGTTGACGATTGCGGTAGACGGCACGGTCAGCGACGCTCGGGTGGCAGAATCAGCGGGGGGCGGCTTTGACAGCGCGGCTATCGCGGCGGTCAAGCGCTTCAGATTCGAACCCGCGCGGCGCGGCACTCAGCCGGTCGCGGTCCGCATCCGGTACCGATACGCGTTTCGCCTGCCACGGCGGACGGACGCTGCACCGAAACCAGCGCCAGCCGTGCCGACGAAACCAGCCGCCCCGCG
This sequence comes from Polyangia bacterium, assembly GCA_030430975.1. Lineage (GTDB taxonomy): Bacteria > Myxococcota_A > Polyangia > Polyangiales > Polyangiaceae > JAUIKB01. The sequence goes on along the minus strand of JAUIKB010000192.1, from coordinate 3,235 downwards.
GCCCCACGCCACTAGGCCGGCCGCGGCGCGCGCTCCGACTTCAACCGCCGCAGTGCCGGAATACGGCGCTGAAGCACGCGTCCAGGCTCCCGTGCGCGGGACGACGAAACACACCGTTGACGGCGAAGCCCTGCTCAACATGCCCGGCACTGGCGGCGACGCGATGCGAACGGTGGAGGTGCTGCCCGGTGTCGGAAGACCACCGGTCGGTGACGGCACGCCCATACTCCGCGGCGCGTCGCCTTACGAGAGTCTGGTGTTCGTCGATGGCGCCCCGGTACCGCTTCTTTACCACTTCGGAAGTCTCAAGAGCACGTTCAATTCACGCCTCTTGCGGTCAGTGGATCTGTATCCTGGCAACTTCTCAGTTCGGTATGGGCGCGCGTACGGCGGCGTCGTCAGCGCCACAAGCCGTGACCCGAAGCGCGATCGCTTTCACGCTCTGCTCGAGATCAGCGTGCTGGACTCGATGGCCCTCGTCGAGGCTCCGATCGGAGCCTCGACAGGGTTCGCCGCTGCCGTGCGACGCAGCAACATCGACTTCGTCTTCTCAAGCATCGTGGACGAAGACGACTTTCAAGTCGTCGCTGCGCCGCTGTACTGGGACTACGAGAGCATCGTCACGCACCGGTTCGATCGCCATCACCAATTGAAATTGGTGAGCTTCGGAAGCCGCGACCAGCTCGAGCTGCTGTTCGATGAACCCGGCGAAGACCCAACGATCCGTGGTCAGCTTCGGGGCGCGATCGAGTTTCATCGGGTTCAGGTGGCATTGGAGAGCCGCTTCAGACACGTCGAACAAGACGTTTCGCTACTCGTGGGTCGTCAGTTTCTCACTCAAGAATTCGGCCCCGAGATCAGCGGTCAATTCGACGCTTGGGATATCGTGAGCCGCGGGGAGTGGCGGCTTCATGCTTCGCCCAAGCTGACGCTCACCGCTGGGTTCGATTTCCAAGGCCAGCTTCTAGACGGCGACTACAAAGGGGCGCGCCCTCCCGCGCTGGAGGGCGACCCCGGTATCGACGAAGCCAATGCCAACTCGCCTCAGGTAAAGATCGCCAGGCGTATCCCGCGACTGAACCCAGCGCTCTACGCCGAAGTCAACTGGCGCCCGATTGACGAGCTGTCGGTCGTGCCAGGCATTCGAGCGGACTACTTTGGGCAGATCGATCGGGCGACCGTCGATCCGCGGCTTGCCGTACGTCTCAGCACATCGGCTACGACCACGCTAAAATCCGGCGTCGGGCTGTTCACGCAGGAACCCGTATATTTCCACGCAATTGACGGACTCGGCAACGCCAGCTTGAAGCCACCCCGCGCGCTGCACGTGAGCGTAGGCGTCGAACAGCAACTGTCCGACGCGGTCTCGGTCACCGCCGAAACGTACTACAAACGTCTGACGAACATGGTGGTCGCGACCCCTCGTGGTGCGTCACCGTTCTTTATCAACGACGGCGTCGGACGCATCTACGGCGCGGAGTTGTCGGCGAAGATCAAGCCGAAGTCGGGGCACTATGCGTATGCTTCGTATTCGCTCTCGCGGAGCGAACGCCGGGACCGCAACGCCGCTTACCGACTTTTCGATCAAGATCAGACGCACAACTTGTCCATCGCGGGTGGCTATCCGCTTGGCGCCGGTTGGCAGCTCGGGGGCCGCTTTCGACTGGTGTCCGGAAATCCGACGACGCCAGTAGAACGCAGCGTCTTTGACGCTTCGACCGGATTGTATAGGCCCGTCTTCGGCACCGTGAACTCAGGGCGCAGCCCCACGTTTCACCAGCTCGACATCCGCATTGAAAAGGCATGGAGATTTACCGCATGGCAGCTTACCGCGTACCTCGACGTACAGAATGTATACAACTCGCAGGTCCAGCAGGGCACATCGTACAGCTACGACTACGCAAAGAACGAGTCGGTCAGCGGACTGCCGATCTTTCCGAACCTCGGGATTCGCGGAGAGCTATGAGCCAAACCATCCGCATTTTGGGGCTGTTCGGACTTGCCGTCGGATACGCGGGCTGCGGCGAGCCTCTCCAGCTGCAGCAGGTCATCGAGAAGTCACGCGTGCTCGCCGCGCGGACCGAAGTCAGCGGGGATCCGGAACGCGCCAGCCCCCGGCCGGGAGAGCGCGCGACGGTGGAGTTGCTGGTCGCTCACCCGTCGGGCGTCCAAGCCGTGAGTTGGGCTTTGCAGGTGTGTCCACGTCCCGACGTCAGCTCCGGTGTCCCGCAGTGCGAGGGTGCTGTGATCGCGCAGTCTATCCAGACGACACCGACCGACGGGGCGCCCCGTGTCGAATTCACCACGCCGATGGCCACCCGCCTGCTCGTGTTTGGAGTCGTGTGTACGGCGGGCGCGCCCGGGCGACTAAGCGCGTCGCCAGACTGGACCGACAGTGCCCACTGTACCGACCCGAACGCTCGCGCCCTGCGGGTGTCGTTCGACGTCGAGGTCGGAACCGAGAATCGTCATCCTGTTTTGAGCGACGACCTGCTGTTGCTCGACGGCACGCCTTGGAACGAAACGCCAGCTAGCTGCGCCGACACACAAATTCCGCATGTTAATACAGCTTCCACGGAGATTAGTATCGGCGTGGCGTTGAATTCGCGTGAGGTGGTGAACGCGGCCCGCGAGCGCATCACCCTCACCCACTTCAGCACGGTCGGGGAGCTAGACCGGCCGTTCTCGGTCATCGAAGCCAGCGACGCGGCCGACCCTGCTCGCACCACGGTGAGTCTTACGTTGCCCACCGTTTCACAAGATCGCCTGAGTCGCGTACTCGTCGTCGCGCGAGACGGTCGCGGAGGCACTCAGTGGCTGGAGCGCGCTCTGGCGGCACAGAAGCAAGGCCACGCTGAGCCGGCGTCTGGGTACGCGATGTGTGTGAATCTCGCGGCTGCGTATGCCGACGACGTGTGTCTGCTGCACGGCGGCACGGTGGCGGCCTGGGGTGATTGGCGCAGCGTGATGCGGCCCGACGTGCTCGAGCCGGTGTATGGCGTGTCGCTGCGGCAGGTGGACGCGGTTGACGCCCGGCCGGTTTTTGTCGCGGAACCTGCCAACATGAAGCACGCGGGGTACACTGTGAAGGCAGGCGACGAGACCTCACAGGCTTGACAGGACGGCGAGCGTGACACAACACATGCACCTGACGCTGGGTATGGACTGGTCGTGGGCCATCATCGTGGTGATCATGGTGGTGTCGGCGATTGTGCGGGGAATCAAAGCGACCGGC
>JAUIKB010001177.1 GCA_030430975.1 Polyangia bacterium | reverse complement strand
AGATGGCCGGCTCACCCGACTTGCGGCAGCCCGAGTTGGTATCGGTAGCCTTCGAAATATCAGCCACGCGATCACCATGCCACTCGCGTCACACAGCAGGTCGAAAGCGTCGCAGCTACGGTGGGGAGACAGCGATTGCAGAAGCTCTTCGGTCGCCGCGAGCGCGAGGGGCACCGCTACCGCCAGCGGAATAGACACTTGCCCAACTTGCAGTCGCACATCGCCCCAGGTCAGCAGGACCGCAAACGCGAGCGCACCGAAGATGCTGAAGTGCAGCAGCTTGTCGGCGTGGGCGACGGCACCGAGGACGTCCGGGAACGAGGCGGTGTAGGCCAGCGTGCTGGCGGTGATGATCACGGCGATGATCGAAGCGAGCAGGAGAGGACCGAGGTGACGAGACACCTGCTGATGTTGCCCGATGCGTGAGGAGTCGATGAGGCCGCTTCGTGCAGATTGTGAGGCGAAACCGAGGCGCGGTTACGTCGCGCCTTTTAGCAGCCAGTCGCTGGCCTGACCTGCGGCCCCGCCATCCAGGTCCGGGACGGTGTACGTCGTGCCCACGTTGCCGCTCGCTACTTCGATGCCGAAATCAGCCAGCGCTAGCCTGCGCTGAAATAGATTCTGGGACGTCAACATGCGCTGGAACGCGCCCCGACGCGCGAGCACGGTGCGGCGGTTGTAGCCCTGAGTTCGGAACATCACCGTGGTGTCGTCGTAGCCGATCGACGCCGCGCGATGGCTGAACAGTCCGGCGCCGGTGGCCAAAATGATCCAGGGGATCAACAGGATCAGAGCGCCGGCGGCGATCGGGGGTGCGATGAACGTCAGCGCGATCCACAGCGGCGCCAGGAGGATGACGGGCGTGCGGATCTTGCGAAAGACGAACCGCGGTATGGCTCGCGCGGGCGGTGATGCCTTCCCGTCGACCAGCGCGAATCCCGGACACACATCTTCCAGAAACCGCTGCCACAGCTTGTTGGACAAGCAGGGGTGGATCACCGTGTTGGCGCCCTTTTCCTCGGCGTGACCAACGACGCGGATCGTCAAGCTGGCGTAACCCAGCAGTAGCTGCAGCGGCGTCTGTTCGAACTCGATCGCCTGAACGCGCTGAAACGGAACCGATACTTCGCGGACTTCGGTGAGGCCGCGACGGATGTGAATCGTCCGCTCGTCCCGCCACACGGCGTACGACCGAAACGTCAGCACGGTGTACACAACCGAGCCGAGCCACGCCAAGACCACCACGCCTGCGACGATGGCCAGGATCACGAAGTCGGCGTCGCTCCAGACGAACGGCTCATCGTCGAACAGTCGTTCGAAGAACAGCGCTAGGTACTTCGTCCCGACGTAGTCACCGACCTGCTGCTGCAGCCAACCGATGGCCGCCAGCGCTATCAGAAACTGACGACTGGTTGCGGCGGCGACCATGACGTCCTTGGCCGAAAGCGTCCAGCGGCTCTGGACGCGCTTGAGCGCGTCGGTACCGACTTGCTGAGCCTCACTGGCGGCGCCGCCCTCGGGCTTTTCGGGCGGCCGGTCTAGCTGGGCGCGGAGCTGTTCGAGATCGGCGTGGCTGATCGCGGTCAAGTCGAGCTGTGTGCCGCTCGCGGCGG
>JAUIKB010000191.1 GCA_030430975.1 Polyangia bacterium | reverse complement strand
GTGTTGCAGATGCTCACCGCCACCGCCAGTGCAGCTGACCGCGTCGTGCCGACGCGCTCGATGCTGACGTTGCCCCTGGCCGTCGCCCGCGAGCTGCGCCGCGGTGACTACTTGATCCCCGCCGGAGGTTCTTCGCCCGTCGGCACGCGCGGCTACATCTCCGCCGTGGACGAACTGCTGAAGCAGGTCGCCGACAAGGCCCTTCCGCTGCCGGATGTCGTCGTGACGCCCGTCGGCTCCGGTGGGACAGCGGTGGGCCTGGCACTCGGCTTCGCCGCAAGGCGGGTGCCGGTGCGTGTCCTGGGAGTCCGGGTGGTTCCGCGCTGGATCGCGAACCAGCACTCGATGGCGCCGCTCATGTTGCGGGCCGGAGGTGTCCGAGCCCTCGGACCAACCCGCCAAGTCTTGGAAATTGTAGGGGGATATGAAGGCGACGGGTACGGACATCCGTCGTCACTGGGGCAAGCAGCCACTCGGGTGGCGGCAAGTGTAGGTCTACGGCTTGACCCCACCTACACCGCAAAAGCCTTCGCTAAGGTGTTGGATCTCTTGCGTCTTCCGGTAGATTCGCAGCTGGGTTGCGGACAGACCGGCCGCCCTCGACATGTATTGTACTGGCATACTCTTTCAGCGGCGTCACCGACCCCTACCAGCGTCGACCTCTCTCCCCTCCCCGACCACCTTGGCCAACTGCTCACCTGATCCGAGTTCGCATCACCGATAATGTCCCCAGCGAACACGTCCAAGGTTCCTCCCGGCACCGTCCTCGAAGAAAAGTTCCGTATCTCCAAAGAGATCGGACGCGGCGGCATGGCGGCCGTGTACGAGGCGGAACACATCGAGATCGGCAAGCGCGTCGCGGTCAAGATCCTCGCAGCAGAGCTAGTGAACTCGAAGGTCGTGATCGGCCGCTTCCTACGCGAGGCTCGCGCCACCGCCGCGATCAGGAGCCCGTATATCTGCGACGTCTACGATTCGGGCACGCATGACGGCCGCCCATACCTTGTCATGGAGCTGCTCGAGGGCGACAGCCTGTACGAGTATCTGTCCCGCGAACGTCGTATCGATCCAGAGCTGACGCTACGCATTGCGAACCACGCCGCCCGCGGGTTGGCCAAAGCGCACGAAGCCAACATCGTGCACCGCGACCTGAAGCCCGAGAACATCTTCCTAACCCCGAACGAGGATGGCGAAATCACCGCCAAGATCCTGGACTTCGGCCTCGCCAAGTTTTACGAGCCCGCCAACGAAGGCGGCGATCAGACACGCCTCACGCGCGAAGGTGCTTTGTTCGGAACCCCCGCCTACATGGCGCCCGAGCAAGCCAAGGGTCAGGGCGAGGTCGATCACCGGGCCGACCTGTGGGCACTCGGCTGTATCGTGTACGAGTGCCTGACCGGACGCACTGTCTGGAATGCTGATCAGGGCGTTGCGATGATCCTGGCGCAGATCGCGGGCGCGCCGATTCCGCGCCCTTCGCGACTACGCAAGGACCTACCCAAGACCTTCGACCGTTGGTTTCTCAAGGCGCTCGAGCGCGATGCGGACAAGCGGTTTCAAACGGCCGGCGACTTTGCGGAAGCGCTTTCAAAAGCGCTGAATCCCGACGCGGCAGCCCTCAAAACCGCCTCGCTACACAGCGAGGAGGAAGGACAGCTGGTCGACGCGCTGGTCGAAGGCCCTCCGGGCTCGAACCCGATCCGGCCTATCGCGTCCGAGCTGTCGAGTTCCGACATCATCTCGCCGTCGGATCCGCAGAACTCAGCCCCCGTCAATCCGGTCCCTTCTCACCCGCTTTTGGCGTCGTCACCGTCCAACGTCATGCCGCCGGCCATCCGGATGCCGCCGCCGAAACGGCGTGGTCTGCGGGCTATCGCGGTGCTGGTGTTCATCGCGGGCTTAGCGGTGACCGGTTACGCGGTGTGGCTATACGTGCTGCATCCCCCCGGCAAAGTCGAAGCCAACGTGCCGACCGAACCCACGCCCGCCGCAAGCGAGACCGCTAGCGCACCCGCGGCGAGCGAATCGGGTCCCCTGGAAAAGGCTCCGTACGCTGAGCTCATCTCCAAAGCGCAGGTGGCGCTCGTCGGCGGAAAAAAAGACGAAGCGATGCAGGGCTTTCGCGAGGCCTTCAACAACGGTGGGATGCCGGTTGCCAGGTCGCTGTTGTCGCAGGCCGGCATCGCGCTCAAAGCAACGGACGGCTCGTGCCGCGCGCGCGCCCTCGGCCGACCACGCCCGTTCGACGTGGTCGTGCCTGCGTCGCGCCCGAGCGTCGCTCGAACCCGTCAGGGCATTCTTGTCGCCTGGGCCGACAACCACTCGGACTCGCGGCGGCGTCGTGGATTCGCCACGTTGTTGGACGACGCGTTAAGGCGCGTGTCGCCGGCGCGCAGCCTAACCCCGGAAGCCACCCAGGTCAGGCACACACAGCTTGTTCCCGTCGGGAAAAAACTCGGCCTAATCTACTGGGACAACAGTGGCAAACAACCCGGCGTTTACGCGCGGCTGCTAGAAACCGATGGGCGCATCGCGGGTGCGGCCCGTCAGATATCGAAGGGCAAACCTCAGGCGTACTACCCAACCCTCGTGCAAACCCCCGAGGGTCTGTATTACGCGATCTGGCAAGAGCTGCGCGAAGAAGGCGGCATCGACCTGGTCGCGCGGCGACTCGACGCCTCGCTCAAGCCACGAGCGGACGCTGTGCGGCTGACCAAATACCCCGCACCCACGGGTATGAAGGTTTCGGCGACGCGCCCGGACGCCGTGTTCGCGCATGGCCATCTGTGGATCGTCTACGGACTAGAACGCGGGCACGAGCGCTTCGTCATGCTGCTGAGACTGCCGGAAAAAGGCGACGGACTGGTTCGCGGGCTGCGCGACGAAGACGAGGACGACAAGAAGTACAAGCCGAACATCAAGTCGAACAAGAAGGGTCTCCGTCCGACAGCTCCAAGCGACAGGAACGTCGGCATGCTCAGTCTCGTCAGCGCGGAGCATGGCAAGAATACCCAGCCCCGGATCGCCTGTCCCGCGGGAGGTTGCTTCATCGTTTGGGACGACGAGGCTGGCGGCGCCCACGCGGCCTACGCCAAGAGCGACGGCAAGGAGGTCATCTGGCGGCGCGAAATCGCGTCACGAGGCTCACGACCGGCGATCGCGACGGCGCCTACCGGCGAAGCGGCGGTTACGTGGTTCGAGACGGGTCGCCTCAAGTTCGCGCGGATCACGCAAGATGGCGTTGCCGAAAAGAGTACCATCGGTCGCGTCAGCGGCTTCCAACCCTACCCGGCGATCGTACCCGACAAGGACAAAGGCGGCTGGATCGTGGTGTGGCGCGATTTCGAGTCGGGTCACCATGAGGTGTTCGCAACACGCGTGCTTTGCGAGTGACCATCGCCATGCCCGAAGGACCGTCACCGCTCAGCACTCACATGCTGCGCATTCCAAGTCGAACCGCGGTCCGAAACAGTCCAATCGAAGCGCAACGAGTCGTCCTGACGCCTATCGATCCGGCAGACGGTCCGGAACTCTGGGAAGCCATCGAAGCGTCTCGCTGGCACCTCGAGCAGTGGCTGCCGTGGGTTCCGTTCAACAACACAGAAGACGCCAGTCAGCGCTACGCGGACGCCTGTGCTGCGGATTGGGATGCTGGCCGAGCCGCCCGGTTCGGCATTCGCAGTCGCCAGGACCGACGCCTGATGGGGGTCGTTGGACTCGACGCATGCGTACATATGCATCTGTCATGCGAACTGGGCTACTGGCTGCGGCGCGATGTGACCGGGCGCGGCCTGATGACCGAAGCGGCAAAGGCCTGCGTGCACTTTGCTCTCGAGCGGATGTGTGCGCACCGCGTACGCTGCGCCGCCGCAACCGATAACTACCAGAGCCTGCGCGTGATCGGCCGGCTCGGATTTCGCTTCGAGGGCATCGCTCGCCAGGCTGAATACGTGGGGTCGCGCTGGGTCGACCACGCGATATTCGCAAAGCTCCGTACGGATCCGTGATGTGTCCTCAGGGGGCAAACCAACCGCGTGAGGCAGCGTGAACAAGCGCAACTCACGGTTGGTGTTCCTCCCGCTGGCGCCCGTCATCGTGATTGTGATCGGGGTGCTCGTCGCGGTCCTGATCGGTCTTGTGGGGACCGCTAGACTTCGTGCTCAGAGCGACGAAGCCGCTGCACTTCGTGCCCGCGCTCTGAGCCTGACGCTCGCCGAACGCCTTAAAGCGACGGCCATCGAGGACCGCCCCGCGGTAATCGAAGTAGCGGCCCGTCGTTCCGGCGCGGAGCTGGCGCTCGTCGAGCAGAACGGATCGCTACTGATCGATGGAACCCTCGGCGCACCGACGCGTAGCCAGCTCGTAGAGCTGCTCGTGCGCGGCGAGGGCGCGACGCGTACACAGCTCGGTCCGACGCGGTTCTCGGCGACGCCTCTGGGAGCACGCCGCGGGCATCTCACGCTCGTCGCGTTCGTGCGCGCCCCGTCGACCCCGTTTGCAATGAGCTCGCTGGTTCAGAGCGTCGCCGCGTTGACGGCCATCCTGGCGGGGGTCGCTGCGCTGGTCGCCCTGGCGCTCGCACGAGATGTCCGTGCCGACGTTAGCTACGTGCGAGTCCGGATCGTCGAAATGGCGCGCCAAGACAAGAGCCCGGCGGGCAAACCGGTTCCGATCCGCAGCCTGGACGAAGTCGGTGAGCTGACGGCGGCGCTCAACGTGCTCGTCGAACGCTTTAAGGCAGCCGAGCACGCCTATCGCCAAGACCTCTCAGCGGCGAAGGAATACGACAAGGACCGCAGCGCCTTCCTCGCCGCGTTGAGCCACGAGCTAAGGACACCGTTGAACGCGATACTCGGCTTCGCGGAGGTGCTCTTGAGTGAGGTCGACGGGCCGCTCACTCCGGACGCGCGCGAGAACTTGACCGTCGTCCGCACCAGCGGCGAGCATCTGCGCGAGCTGATCGACGATATCCTCGACCTGTCTGCGCTCGAGTCCGGCGAGCTCAAGCTGAGCGTCGACCAATGCAACATCCTGCAGGTCGCCAGCGACGTCGTAAAAGAGGCTCAGGGCAACGCTCAGACCAAGGCGCTGACTGTGGAGATCACGGGCGAACCGGTCTACGCGATCGCCGACGCACGACGCGTCCGCCAAGTCATCGGTAACCTCGTCAGCAACGCGGTCAAGTTCACGATCGAGGGCAGTGTGCGTGTGGACGTGCGTCGACGCGGGGCGTTTGCCACGATCACGGTCGAGGACACTGGCCCCGGCATCGCTCCCGACGAACAGTCAGCGATCTTCGAGGAGTACCAACAGGCCGGCGACCAAACCTCGCGCCGCAAGGGGACCGGTCTCGGTCTCGCGATTACCCGTCGCCTGATTCGGATGCACCGTGGCTTCATCGAACTCGAGAGCGAGCTCGGGAAGGGCTCCCGGTTTACCGTCGCGCTACCCATTGAGGTCAGCGACACCGAGGCGCGCCCCATCGGGCGCGAACCCCTCGGCAGCTACGCCGACGCGTCGATCAGCGGGAGCGACGCATGAGTGACGGTGCTCTACGGCTCTCGCGGCGGGTGCTGCTGTGGGAAGGCATCGCGACCGTCACGATGAGCGGTTTCGTCGCGCTCGTGGCGCCGCGACTGTTGCTCTTGGATCCGGCCGTCGCGAGCGCGGCTACGCCGGCGCTGTTCCAAGCCATCCTCGCGGCGGGCGTTCTGGGCATGGTCCGCACGAGCCTTCGACTGCGCAAGCACCGCTACGTGCTGCGAGCGCTGGCGCTCGGCTCCGGCTCAGTCGAGCCGTACGATATGGCGACGCTCGCGACGGAACCGTTTCGCATGACCCTGGACTGGTCGATCCCCAGCATCATCGCGGCCTGCTATGTCATCACGCCGTGGCGGCCAGCGCTGCTCGACGTCAGCGCCGGCCTGAGCCTCGCGCTGCTCGGCAGCGTCCTGATCGCGGCAGCCTCGTTGCCCCTGGGCGTGTTGATCCGGTCGGCGGTGCTGGGCGCTGTCGAGCGCGCACCAGCGGACGTGATGGGCGATTTGATGGACGACGACACGCGTCCGCGGGAACGTAGCGTCGCTTGGCGACTGCTGAGCGCGGTCGTTACACCGGTAGTGTTCGTCGCTATCGGGTCAGCATTGATCGTCAATGCGCACTTGCGACGTGCGGACGCCACAGCGCGTGAAATCACCGCACGCGCGATCGCGCGCGCCTCGCTCGAGCGCTTTCCGGGCGTGATCGACGACGGCGGCCTAGAAGGCGCGCGGCTAAAAGCTAAAAGCCTTGGCTTCCATCCGCGCGTCAAAACGTCACCGGCGACGCACTATCAAAAGAGCCGCCAACCCGGCGGGTGGTTGCAGATAACGACGCCACTCAACCAGGGCAGCGCCACCATGCGCTACCGCGGCAGTACGGTGGGCGTCGTTAGCCTAGACACGTTGCTCATCACGCTCCTGGGTACCGCGCTGGCGTCACTGCTTGGTATGTTGCTGGGACGCGCGCTCAAGAGCGACCTACAGAACTCAACGCGTGGCGTCCGCCTGCTGGGTACGGACGCGGTGCTGAGCGGCCGCGCGCAGCTCGTCAGACCTGCGCGGTTTCGATTAGTCGCCAGTCTCGGACGAGCGATCGCCCGACTGGCGGAACGCTTCCGCGTATTCGCTCGCGCTCAAGAACGCGCCATCAAGGCGCGCGAGGCCGCCGCACGGATGCGCGGCTTGTTCTTCGCCAGCGTGAGTCACGATCTGAAGAGCCCGCTCAACGCCATCCTCGGCTTCACTGAGCTCGCGCGCCTTGAGCCCCTCAGTCACGATCAACAGACCAGCCTCGACATCATCGAACGACGTGGTCGGGAGCTACTCGCGCTCATCGAAACCATTTTGGACGCCGCCCGAGTGGAGGCGCGCCAGATGTCGGTGGAGCCGACGGTGGTCGACACGCGAGTCCTCTTAGAGGCAGCCATGGCCAAGGCCAGGGACCTCGGCGGCGACGTCGATGTCCAAATCGATCTGGACATTCGCGGCCCCAGCAGCGTTTGGGTGGACGCCGGTCGAATGGAGCGAGCGCTCGCCACCATGATCGGCCACGCCATCCGCACCGCTGAGCGCTCAGCGATCTCGATCTCCGTAGCTGAGCTTGAAGGCGGAAGCGCCCACATCGCTATCACCATCCCAAGTGACCGTTTCAGCGCGCCGCGGCTCGAAGCCATGCTTCAAGCCAGTGGACAGCCGCAAGCCGACCAGAACCGAGGGCTCGCCCTCGGCCTAAGTCTCGCCCGAGCGGTGATCGACCTACACCGTGGAACCGTGACGGTGCACAAATCCGGGGACTCTGAAACCGAGTTTCACGTTACGCTGCCATCAGGTGGTGAACGAGCCCAAAGGTAGGGTATTGTAGGTATTGCAACCTTCACCGGTCCGAACCGTCCAACGACTGAACCCTCAACGACTTTTCCGTCTGTGCCCGCTCCTGAGTCCGCTGTCCTTTCACGCATAGCCGCCGTTGGGCGGCGCAGTGTCGGGTGGAGGGCGCTGCGCGTCCTGCTGCTGACGCTACTGACCGCCGTGGCGCTCACAACGCCCGCTCACGCCAAGAAGAAAGGCAACTGGGGAGAGGCCTCCGCCAAGCGCCTGATCAAGAAGGCGATGAACGAGGACTACTTCGACACGTACTACGACGAAGCCGAAAAGAAGCTCAAGCGAGCGGTACAGATCTGCCGAGACAAGGGCTGCCGGAAAAAGCTGCAAGCGAGGATTTGGCAGTACCTCGGCGCCGTCTACGCGAACGGCCTCGACGACGTCGACTCGGCGTCGGCCGCCTTCTTGAAGATGTTGATGCTGAACAAGCAGCTCAAGCCCGACCGGAAGTTTCGCTCGGATGCAACGGACGAAGCGTTCGAGACCGCGCGGGAGCAATACAACGAGATCGCAAAGGTCGAACTGGAGGCGCGAAAGAAGCGCATCGAGGCAGAAGAAGCCGAAAAGAAGCGCAAGGCCGCCGAGAAGGCCGCGCGCGACAAAGCGCGCCGCGAGAAGAAGGCCGCTGCCAAGCGGAAAAAGGAGCTGGCGAGGCTCAAGCGAGAAGAAGAGAAGCGAGCCGCCGACGAAAAACAGGCGGCCATCGATGCCGAGAAAGCACGCATCAAGGCCGAAAAGAAAGAGGCAGCGCGCGTGAAGCGCTGCGAGATCGACGTCCCGCTCGACCTGATCGCCGCGCCCTGGGTCGAACAGGCCGTCGGCTACCCGCTACTCTCTGCAGCGATCCAGGCCGGATGCAGGCTGGCGATCAAGATCAGCGAGAAGGTATAGCTGCCGCCTCTGCCGCTCGGAAAACGCGCTGGAAATTGCCGCCCCAGATCTTTCGGATGTCCGCTTCAGAATACCCGCGTTCGAGCAGACCTATCGTGACGTTCAGCGAGTCGCTTGCATCATCGTAGCCATCAATACCGCTGCCGTGATTGAAGTCGGTTCCGATGCCAACATGATCGATGCCGATGCGGTTCACGATGTAGTCAATGTGATCGATCATCAGGTCGACCGTTGCGACGCCCAGCGCCTCGGAGATCGCAGAAGTGAATCTCTCCCGCGCGGCGGCGTCCTCCATCTCCCAATA
>JAUIKB010000190.1 GCA_030430975.1 Polyangia bacterium | reverse complement strand
TCGAGCGTGCCGCCGGAAGCCATTTGAACGAGGCCCACGCGAACAGTGCGCTTGGCAATTGCCGTCATGGGCACGAGATATCAGGTTTGGTTTGGAGCAGCTAGCCGAGGCGCTCTGACGCACGAGACCTGCAACGCTTGCATGAGCCGGCGGTCCGTGGCTTGCTCGCGCGCATGAAGACCCCGGCCGATCTCCACATGCCCCAGCGCGCCGCTCGTCGACTGACGGGCGCACTCGCCGTCCTCGTCACCGTCAGCGCGACTGCCGCAGTGGTCGGCTGTGAGAAGAAGGAAAAAAAGCCCGAGCCCAAGGCGTACGTCGCACCCAAGGCGACGACGAGTGCCTCGTCCGCCACGCCCGCCAAAGAGAGCCCGCTCGGGGAGATGAAGTACCCAGTCGTGAATCCTCAGACCAAGGAGAAGGTCGCGCTGGGCAACCGGCTGTTCTTCGACAAGAAGCTGAGCGTCGACGGCAGCCGCGCCTGCTACTCGTGCCACCTCAACGAGGACGGCACGGGCGGTCACGAACCGACGGCGATCGGCGCCAAGGACAAGAAGCTGACTCGACACGCCCCGACGATGTGGAACGTCGGTTATCTACCGGTGTTTTATTGGGATGGCCGCGCCGACTCACTCGAAGGCCAGATGAAAGGGGCATGGGGCGGCGGCAACATGGGCGTGGGCAAAGAGAACCTCGCCAAGAAGGCGGAGGAGATCGCCGCGGACGCCTCGTACAAGGCCGCGTTCGATAAGGCGTTTCCGGGCAAGGGCGTGACGCCCGACACCATCGCGATGGCGGTCGCGGCCTACGAGCGCACGCTGATCTGCGACGACACGGCGTGGGACAAGTTCAACGCCGGCGACAAGTCAGCCATGACCGACGAGCAGCAGAAGGGCTACAAGCTGTTCATCGGCAAAGCCGCCTGCAACTCGTGTCACACGCCGCCCTTTTTCTCCGACAGCTACACGGCGAAGGCCGGGGCGTTCCACAACGCCGGCATCGGAACAGAGGGTAAAAAAGAGTCCGAAGTCGACGTCGGGCGTCAGAAGATCTCAAAGAGCGACTCCGAATGGGCTGCGTTCAAAACGCCATCGTTGCGCAACGTCGCCAAGAGCGCGCCGTACTTCCACGACGGCTCGGTCAAGACCCTCGAAGAGGCAGTGAAGCTGATGGCCGCCGGCGGCATCAAGAACAAGAACCTCGACTCGCGCTTCAAGAACCGCGAGTTGTCGGATGCGGAAATCAAGCAAATCGTGGCGTTCCTCGGCGCGCTGGATTGCAACGGCAAGCTCACGGCGCCCAAGTAGAGCGGCGCGTCCTGCGCGGGGTGGTATCCTTCGCGTCATGAACTCGCTGCGCCACTCGCTCGGAACCTTCGCCGTCGCCTTCGTGTTCGTCGGGGCGTGCGGCGGACGCACGACGCTCGACGACCCGGGAAACGACGCCCAAGGCGGTACGGGTAACGTCGGCCAAGGTGGCTCCGGCAACACAGCGCAGGGCGGCACGACGCCCGGCTTCGGCGGCAGCCCCGGCTTCGGCGGGGCTCCCGGATTCGGAGGCGACGGTGGCTTCGCTGGCGAGCCCGGTTTCGGCGGTGACGGCGGCTTCGCTGGCGAGCCCGGCTTCGGCGGTGACGGCGGCTTCGGCGGCGACCCCGGTTTTGGCGGCAGCGGCGGGTTCGGCGGCGGCACCGGCGGCTGGTGCGGTTTTCCGGTCGACCGGTGTGAAGACTGCCACTGCTTCTATTGCGAGGATCAGGTCTACGCGTGCCGCAACAACGAGGGCTGTAGCGCTATCCGCGACTGCGAGCGCGCCAACAACTGCAGCGGCCCGATGTGCGTGTTCGGCGTTTGCTTCGGCGTCGTCAACCAATGGGGCGGACCCGGCAGCGAGGCTGCGCGACTCGCGCTGAGTCTCGACGGGTGCGCCAACGGACAATGTCGCGACCAGTGTAACGGTCCCACCGGCGTGGGCGGCGGACCTGGACAGGGCGGTGGACCCGGATTCGGTGGAGGACCCGGACAGGGTGGCGGACCCGGATTTGGTGGAGGCCCTGGACAGGGCGGCACCGGCGGAGCCGGCGGCGCAGTCGGCGAGTGCCTCGACTGCCTCGCAAGCGACTGCCCGGCGGGCCAGCAGTGCTTCTCGAACCCCGCATGCGTGTCGGGTTCGATCTGCACGCTGCAGAACTGCATCAACGGCGGCGGACCGAACATCCCGTGCGCGATCGGGTGCTTCAACGGTGACATACAGACCGCGCAACAGGCGTTCCCGCTGGTGCAGTGTGCCGGCAACCAGTGTGCTGGGTCGTGCACCGGCGTACTCGGCGGGCCACCACCGCCCGACGTCGACCCATCGCCCGATCCGGGAAACTAACCGGGCAGGGCGCGGTTTGCGTCAACGCGGCGAGCAACAGCCGCGCGCAATCTTTGCCGCCCCACCACCTTGACAGCAGTGCTCCGAGTGCCTGCATGATGCGGCGTGCCCACGGTGAAAAAGGCCGTCGCCTGGCTGGAAGCCAATCGCGAGACGTTCGATCCTGTTTCCGCCAAGAAACGTGCTTGGCTGTTTGAACTCACCGCTAAGCGCCGCTGCCCGTCCGCTAGCGACACGCTTTCCTTGCACGAGTCGGTGTGCTTCGCGCGTGGCTATCCAGACAACGCCCACGTACTGGCGATCGCTCAGCAGCTCGCAGCCAACTTTCATCGACGACCCGATGTGAAGCGATTCCGGGCTGACCTGGCCGGGCTGGGCATATCAGGCATCGCCCATCACTATCGGTTCTACTGGCCCACTGCTCGATGGCTCGCAGTGAGCTTCCCTGGCCACCTGCGCATAGACTGGGACGAGGTCGAGGACGACTGGCCCCTCCGCAAGCTCATGCCGTCGCTATTCCCCCGCGCGGACGGTATCGCGCTCGAAGAAGAGGACCTGACGGCAGCGGAGTTTCTCAGCGGCTTCTGCGCTGCCGAGCAAACCGACGCTGAATTGCTGATCCAGCGCTTCTTGGCAACGCCGATGTGCGAGAGCGTTCGTGAACGGATTTTCGACGATCTCGACCTCGCGTTCGCGCTCGACCCGGGCGCACAGATTCCGGCGCGCATCACCGCAGGCTCGGAACCGGTACGCCCGCATTACCAAACTGCCCTGCGCAGTCGCGAACGGCCCGATGCGCAAACCGAATGGCGACGCACTCCCAAGCGCATCCGCTGGCTATCACGGCGCAAGGCGGTCTTCTGGATCGATCAGGCACGCAGCGCGATGCTCACCCGTAGCCGGGACCTAGAAGCGATCGCATACGCTAACCCCAACGACGTGGTCGAAGTGCTCGACGATTCGGGCCTCAGCTTCGTCGGCTTCGGCATTCTGCCCGAACGCCGGTTCCTCTTGGAAGGCACGTACGTGTTCCTGGTCGTTCAAAACGGTGTTCCCATCGGGTACATGCAGGGAAGCGGCCTCTTCGGCTGGGCGGAGATCAACTTCAATATCTTCGAGCCATTTCGTGGGCGAGATTCCGCGCGGTTATATGGCCGCAGCCTGGCCGTTCTGCACGCCGTCATGGGCACCGAGACGTTCGTGCTGTCGCCGTATCAAATCGGTGACGGCAACGAAGAAGCGATCGCCACCGGAGCTTTCTGGTTCTACTACAAGCTGGGCTTTCGACCACGCGACGCCGGTGTTCGGCGCCTGGTGGCGGGTGAGCTCCGCAAGATGAAGCGACGGCCTCGTCACCGCACGTCCGCCGCGACGCTCCGGCGTATGGCAGAGCACCCGATGTTCCTGGCGCTCGGCGAAGACCGCCAGCACCTGCGTTACGGGAGCGTAGGACGCGCCGGCCTGCTCGCCTCCCGGCACATATCCAGGCATTCAACGGGTGACCGCGACGCAGCGATCGCTGCGCTCCAGCGACGCGCCTGCAAGCGGATGAGCATCACCGCGCGACGCTTGCGCCACTGGTCGTCGGACGAACGACAGGCGCTCAACGACTGGGCACCGTTAATCGACATCCTGCCCGACGCGGACCGCTGGTCTGCCTCGGATCGGGCGGCGCTGCGAGACATCGTTCAAGCTCGCGGCGGACCGACAGAAGCCGAGTACCTGCGTCGGCTGAACGCACACGCGAGGCTGGAGAGCGCACTGATCAGGCTGGTCGGATGAGACGCGGCCCAGCATCGGACCGGGAGGCCGACAGCTGGCGCGGCGCCAGGTGCACCGTAGCGGCGCAGTTTCCCTGCGTTTTGGCCCATTTGAGCCGGGTGCCCTGGCCCGATGAATGGACTGCGAGTAACGTTCCAGCATGCGTTTGCGCACGCTCGCGTCCGTTCTGATCGCCTCGCTCGCGCTGGGCCTTGCCGCCCCTGATGCGAGCGCTCAGTTCAATCCCTTCGGGCGCAAGCCGGTCAAGCCCGGCACCGCAAAACCCGGCAAGCCGCGCAAGCCGCGCAAGCCGCGAAAGCCACGCACGCCCAAAGGCAAGCCCAGCACCAAGAAGCTGATCAGCCGCTATACGAAGATCGTCATGAAGCAGCCGGGAGCCCAATTCCCGCTGCAGCGCTTGGCCCAGCTGTATCGTCAGCGGGACGGCGACCTCCGCAAACTGATCCGCAAATTCGAAAAGCGCGCGGACAAGGGCAGCTGGTCGGCGTTGGTCGCGCTCGCCGGCATCTACAAACAGGACGGTCAGCGTACCCGGGCGATCGAAACCTACGAGAAGGCGATCGCGAAGAAGAGTAAAAGCAGCGTCGCGATACTGGCGCTCGCTCATGTGTACAAAGACATGGGCGAGCTGAAGAAAGCCAAGGAACGCTTCGCCCAGGCGCTGCCGCTCATTCGCGTCAGCACCCAACGCGAACTGGTAGTCCGCACACTGCTCGGCCTAAGTCTTGACGTGAAGGACTGGGAGGACGCAAAGAAGTACCACCGGTCGTTGGTCAAGTCAGCCAAGGGGTCGTTCTACGTTCGAGCCGAACTCGGACGTGAGCTGATGTTACGCGGTGAATACAAGCGAGCCATCACCGAATACGAGAGCGTGATCAAGGCGGCGCGCGGTGACAACCGTGCGCTCGCGCCCGCCCTACGCGACCTCGGTAAGGCCCAGGCAAAGGCCAAACGCACGAAGGCGGCTCTCAAGACCCTAAAGCGCGCACTTCGGGTCGCCGGCAAAAGCTCCGGTGTTCGCAAAGAGATCTACGAGATCATCGTTGAGGTTTACCGCGCAGAAGAAAAACTCAACGAGTTAGTGCGCCTGATCGAAAAAGAGGGCGCTACTTCTTTCGAGCGCCTCAAGATGCTGGGCGGCTTGTATGAAGAGACCGGCCGCGTCGAGAAGGCACTCAAAACCTACAAGGCTGCGCTCGCGAAAAAGAGCGGTCACATCGAGACGCGCATCAAGGTCGTCCAACTGCTGCAGATCCAGGGAGAACTGGACGAGGCGATCAAACAATACGAGCAGCTGATCCGCGCCGCTCCACGCAACCCTGACTTCGTGTTCCAGCTCGCCGAGGCGCTCATTCAACGCGGCAATCGGCCTAAGGCGCTCGAACACCTCAAGAAGCTCGAGGCGCGTTCCGGTCGCGATGAGGAAACGCTCGCGGCGCTCGTCGACTTCTACGAACGGGTTGAAGAAAAAGACCGCGCGATGAAGGTCCTCGAGCGCCTTGCCAAAGGCAACGGGCGCGACCCGCGACACCTCGTCGACCTAGGCGACCGGTACTACCGCGAAGGCGACAAGGAACGCGCCGTCAAGACATGGAAGCGCATTCTGCTGATTGTTTCACAGAAGGAAAAAGCACTACTGGTCCTGGGCGAGACCTACCTAGAGCACGAGATGCCGGCCGAAGCCGTAAAGGCCCATCGCGAGATGGTCAAGCTCAAGCCGGACGTCCTGAAATATCAAAAGGCGTATGCGCTAACGCTTGAACGCACCGGGTCGAGGCTTCCCCCGGATCAGAAGCGGCGGCAGTACGAGGAAGCTCGGAAGATCTGGGAGAAGATCCTCAAGGACTCCGGCAGCAAGCAGCACGTCGCCCGTGAGGCTCGCCAACACATCGTCTCGCTTTGGAGCCTGGGCGGCACGCTGGTGTCGCGCGTCCGCCCCCTCGAACGTCGCCTGGCGCTGAAGCCGCCGGACCTCAACGCCGGGCGGCTACTCGGCGAGGTTCATATCCGCTTGCGACGCTATTCGGACGCGGAAAAAGCGTTCAAGAAGGTGTCTAAGTATGCAAAGGGCGACGCCGCAACGCTGATCCGCCTCGAACACGTCCTGGTGCTGCAGCGCAAGCTGCGCGACGCGATCAAGGTCCTGGAGCGGCTGGTCAAAGTCGAGCCGAAGCGCGCCCGCGAGTATTACCAGCGGATGGCGACGTACGCGGCCGAACTCTACGAGGACGACCTGGCGATCAAGTACGCTGCGCGCGCCGTCGAGCTGAGTCCCGATGATGCCGAAGGGCACCGCAAGCTCGGCGAGATGTACCGACGCCGGCAGGACACCGAGCGCGCCATCACGCAGTTCCGCCAGGCGATATCCAAGAACGACCGACTGTTCGCGGTGTACTTCCAACTCGCCGAAATGCTGCTGAGTAAGGGTGACGCAGAGGAAGCCGACCGGCTGCTGCGGCGGGTGGTGCGCGCATCGCCCGACGAAGACCTCGTGGGACAGGCGGCGCGGCTGAGCATGCAGATCAACCTGGGCCGCGGAACGCTTGAGTCGCTCGAACGCGAACTGCTCCCGGTCGCGCTCGGCAATCCCCAAAAGCCGATGTATCGGCGGTTGCTGGTCGACCTGTACGGCGCGATGACCTTCCCGCTCGTACACAAGAGCACCAGCTCCGACAAGAAGGTGCGCGAGGCAGCCCAGAAATCGCTACGGCGTATCGGCGAGCGGGCGGTCAAACCTCTCCTAGACGCGCTGTCCGATCAACGCAGCACCCAACAGCGGATCGCGATCGAACTGCTGACGCACATCAAGAACCCGAGCGCCGGCCCGGCGCTGTTCGTGTACGCCACCGGCAAAGAAGACGTCGACCTGCGAGTGCGCGCGATGATCGCGGCCGGTGCGCTAGCGAACGCCAAGCTACTGCCACGTCTCGAAAAGCTTCTGACCGCAAACGGGACAGTGCGCTCGGATGAAGCGGACCCGGTGGTGCTGGCTGCCGCGTGGGGCGTTGCATACATGAAGTCGAACTCGGCGCGCCCCTTACTGCAGAAGATGACGACCAGCGACGGCCCGTCGATCCGCGCCTTGGGCGCCTTGGGGCTAGGTGAGCTCGGAGACAAACGCGACGTGAAATTGCTCGCGGAAACCGCTGCCTCATTCCGAGGGGGTGGAGTCTCCCGTGCGTCAGCGGCCTTCGCCCTGGCTAAGCTCGGTGCGCAAGGTCAAGAGTCCACGCTCCGCACCTTAGGAGAATCGACGGATCCGGTCCTCAGGGCAGCCGCACTGCTCGCCTTGGCCCGCACCAAGAGCAAGAGTTCACCCGAAGTCGTGTCGCGCGCCCTGCTAGACACATCACCCGACTTGCGAGAGGCCGCGCGACTGGCCGCGTTGGTGTACTCCACCGGAGAGTTCCGCAACGCGCAGGGCCTAGGCATTCCGCGCAAACGGGTCGACGTACGCCGTCTGCTCGTGGACATGCGGCCCAGCGGGTACAACCCAGAAGAACACGCCAAGGCGCTGGTAGCCCTTTCCGGGGACTTGGCCAAGGCCGCTAGCCGCGCCGCACAGCGCTCGCCAGAGCGCGCACGCATCGTCGGCGACGCGCTGCTGGCCCGCGCAGGCAAGCCTGCATTCGGAGCGCTAACGTCGGACCTCGACAAAGTCAGCCCCGCCATCCGCGCCAAGGCCGAAGCCGCCGCCGGAAAGGTCGCGGCCGCGGCGGTGACGCCCTTCGTGGCGCTTGCCCGGCACCCGTCGAACGACGTGCGCATCCGCGCGGTCCAGTTCCTGGCGACGCGGCCGGAAAAGGCGGCCAACGCCGCGGTCGTGCACGCGCTGAGCGATCCGGACGAACAAGTGCAACGCGCCGCACTGTCCGCCGTATCGGGCGCTCGGACGCAGGGCGCGATCCCCGCCATCAGCCGCCTCCTTGGCAAGACCCACAAATGGCCGGTCCGCGCACGCGCGGCCGAGGCGCTCGGTTCAGTCGCTTCGCAGGGGGACAAGGCCGCCAGCGCGGCCTTGAGCACGGCAGCATTGGGCGACAGCATGGCGCTCGTACGAGAAGCCGCGCTCAGAGCGTTAGTCAAAGTGGACGCCAGCGCCGCGAACCCCACGCTGAAAAAAGCCGAGTCGGCGGACAAAGAGCCGCGGATCCGAGCGCTCGCCAAGAAGCTACTGCAGAGTTCATGAGACGCTGTTTCCAGACCGCCACCGCGTGTGCGGTGGCGCTGTGCTCGTTCGGTTGTCGAGACGTGGAGCGGTTCGACACCGGCGACGGCGACGCTTACTGCGGCAGCATCGTCGCCGCGCCGTTTGTGCGAACGCCCGTCGACGAGGACGGTTTTCGAAACAATCTCCGGCTGCGACTTCGCTTGGACACCGCCCAGCTCGACCGCGTGCCGGGGGCGATATCCACAGACGACACGGAGGGACCGTGCGCACCACAGGCGACGTTCGAGGAAGCGCGGCTCGTC
>JAUIKB010000189.1 GCA_030430975.1 Polyangia bacterium | reverse complement strand
CCTGGATCTGGCTGCGGTCCCGGCGCTACCGACTGGTCCCGCAGCGGGAGGTCGAGTTCGGGTGACGGCGCGCCTCGCCGCCGTCGCGCTGGTCCTGCTGACCGGCGCCGCCGCGACGGCCAGTCAACCGGTCGAGCCCGTCCACGCTCTCGGCCCGGGACAGGAGCGCGCGGTACGCCAGCTGTTCGGCGCCGGAGAGGCGCTCCCCGAGGGCTGCGTGGTCCGGCAGGTCGCCGTCGGGCACACCGCCGCCACGGCCGCGATCGGCTGTGGGAGTGCCGACTTCACGGCCACGCTGACGCATCCTCGGGTGCTGACCCTCCCCGACGGCCTCCCCGAGGCGGCCGGCGCGGCCCTCCGGGAGCGCGTCGAAGGCTCGCCGGTCACCCTGCGCTGGCGCGCGCTGGGCAAGGCCACGAGCGACCGCACCGCTCCCAGTCCCGCGTCACCTCCGCCCTCCACCGCGTCCATCCGCTGCAGCAGGTCGGCGAGCATCTCCGACTGGAAGCGGTTGATCCGCCGCACCTGCTCGACCTTGGATTCGTCGCCCCCGTGGTGCGAGAGGTGATGGTGCCCCTCGCGCACCTCGAGGAACGGATACGGCCGGTTCGAGCCCTCGTTGGCGAGCATGAAGGTGGCGATGCGGGTGCGATCAAGCCGCAGGGCGAGCACCAGCAGTTCGTTCATCAGCCGCACGTGCTCGGCGTAGTCGCCCGGCACCCCGCGCGGCACCTCGAAGCCGGCGACCTCCGACGGGTCGTCGGTGGCCCGGGCGACCATCTCGACCCGCCGTTCCAAGGCGCGGACGCCCTCGAGGTACTCGTCCATGCGGTGCCGGTCGTCGCGGCCGAGCTTCGTCTGCACGCGGCCGGCGTCCTCCCGCACGAAGTCGAGGATCGACCGCCGCGAGGCCAGACGACGGCGCCGCGCGAGGCCCGACTCGCCCTCCGGCCCCATCGCGAACAGCCGCTCGAGCGCTTGGCGTTTGTCCGGTTCGATGCGGATGCCGTTATGTTGCTCGATCAACATCTGGAGGACTTCACGCCCGTCCCAAGCCAGCTCTTGTCCCTTGTGGTAAATATTCGCGCACTTGGTGAAGCGCTTCGCCTCGTCGGCGTTCCGCTTGAGCGAGAACATGTCGTAGGGGATTTGCGTTTTGCCGAAGCCGAAGATTCCCAAGATGAGCTCCACGTGGGGTTGAGTGACGTCGTCATTCTCCCACATCGGCCACCGGGCCGCAGATCCGTGCGCGGCTCAGCCCACTTATCGAAATGCACGCACTGAATGCCAGAAACTGGACACGTTTTCAGTACACGGGGTAAGTGTTCAGTCATGACGCTGACACAAGACGAACGCCACGTACTCATTGCCTTTTTCGCCATCGGTCAGGACGGCGCCACGCCCGATAGGGCGCTGGTTGCGCGCCTGTGCGGTCTGCCCGCGGCCCGCGTCGGGGCGACCCTGCGCGGCCTCGAGCGACGCCAGCTGGTCGACGCGGAGCGGGTTCGCCTCACGTTCCAGGGCCTGGCCGTCGCCGCGGCTGTGGCTGCGCCTAGCCGTCGGCGCGCCGCTCTCGCAGCCTGAGCACGGCGCGGCGCCAAACGCGGTAGCCTAGCTGGCTCGCGTATGGTCAAAACGAAACGGCGACGCCGCAAGCGAGGTTGGGCAAGGCGACTGTCATCCGGAGCGCAGAACGCGCTCGAGGTGATTCGTCTAGGTCGCCTCACTCAGCGAGAGAGCACGTCCTACGACGTGGTTCATCACGAGCAGATGTACAAGCTGCGTCGTTACAAGTCGTCGGAGAGCGGCGCCGGCGAATCTCGCCCACCGCTGTTGCTGGTTCCGCCGCTGATGCTGACGGCAGAGATCTACGACGTGTCACCCGAGCTGAGCGCGACCGCAACGTTGGTGCAGGCGGGCATCGATACGTGGGTGGTCGACTTCGGCGCTCCCGAGCGGGTTGAAGGCGGCGTGGAGCGAACGCTCGACGATCATATCAAAGCCGTTTCGGATGCCGTGGAACGCGTTTACGCCGCGTCGGGTCGATCGGTGCATGTTGCTGGCTATTCCCAAGGGGGAATGTTTTGCTACCAGAGCGCTGCGTACCGTCGCAGCGAGCACGTCGCTTCGGTGATCACGTTCGGTAGCCCCGTCGACATTCATGCCAACCTGCCCAACGTCAGCGCCGATGCCGCGCAACGCCTCATCGAGGTAGCGCGAACGTTTGCGGAGCTGCCTCTACGCCACATCGAGGGTCTGCCGGGGATTCTGACCAGCACGGGCTTCAAGCTACTAACGCCGGTAAAGGAAGCGCAACAGCTGGTCGATTTCGTTCGCAAGCTTCACGATCGGCAGGCGCTCGAGAAGCGCGAGAGCCGTCGCCGATTTTTGGGCGGCGAGGGGTTCGTTGCCTGGCCTGGACCTGCGCTGCGGAAGTTCATCGACGAGTTCATCGTGCACAACCGGATGGCGCACGGTGGTTTTATCGTCGACGGCCGGACCGTGACGCTGGCGGACATCACGTGCCCGATTCTGTATTTCGTCGGAACGCGGGACGAGATCGCGCGCCCTCGATCGGTCAAGGCGGTGCGACGCGTCGTGCCCCACGCCGACTGCTTCGAGGTCCAGATGCCGGCGGGCCATTTCGGTTTGGTCGTCGGTTCTAAGGCGATGTCGATCACGTGGCCGACGGTCGTGGATTGGCTCCAATACCAGTCCGGTTCGGGATCGCTGCCCGCCGCGGTGACGCGGGAGCAGACTACTGCGCCAGACGATTACGACGACGAGGAAGTGGGTGGATTCGAGCTCGATGTGGACGTTGAGCTTTTCTACGACACTCTCAGCGACGCTGCCTCTTCCGTTTGGAACTGGTTGGGCAACGCGACCACGGATATCGGAGATGCCGTCGACAGTTTGCGCTACCAGCTGCCGCGGCTCTCAAAGCTGCGCAATCTCGAGGCCGACACATCGATCAGTTTCGCACTAGCGTTGGCGCAACAGGCTGAGCGTATTGGCGAACAGACGTTCTTCTTGTGGCGGGGGCGCGCGTTTTCCTACGCGGACGCCGACGAGCGCGTGGACAACGTCGTCCGTGGCTTGCTCCACGTGGGCGTACGCAAAGGGCAGCGCGTGGGAGTGCTCATGGACGCTCGGCCCAGCTTTCTGTCCGCTGTCACCGCGATCAATCGCTTGGGCGCAGTGTCGGTGCTGTTTCCGCCGGATGCTGACGATGCGGCCGTCCGCGAGTTCGCCGAGGCGGGCGGCATCGAGTTCCTATTGTGCGACCCGGCGCACGTCCAATCCGCGGTCCGAGCGTATTCGGGAGACGTGCTGGTGCTCGGTGGTGGTAACGAACGACCCGAGCTGCCGAGTTCCGCGGTCGATATGGAGGCCATCGACGTTGCCGGCGTTGTGCTGCCCAAGTGGTATCGGCCAAACCCGGGCACGGCGAGCGATCTCGCGATGATCCTGTTCAGCGAGGGCCGGTACGAGCGCCCCAAGCCGTCGCGCATCACCAATCGCCGCTGGGCGTTTGCAGCGTATGGAGCGGCGGCGGCGTCGACGCTGAGCCCGAAGGACACAGTCTACTGCTGTTTGCCGCTGCACCACGCCGCGGGCATTCTGGTGTCGGTAGGCGCGGCGCTGGTTGGGGGAAGTCGCGTCGCGCTGGCGCCCGGTTTCCAGGTAGTGCGGTTTTGGGAGGATGTGCGACGCTACGGCGCTACGGTAGTTTTTTACGCTGGGGAAATGTGTCGGCAGCTCGTCAATGCTCCTCTTGCCGCGTCCGAGCACAACAATCCGCTACGCCTGTTTGCGGGCTCGGGCATGCGTCCCGACGTATGGCGACGCTTGGTCGACCGCTTCGGACCGGTGGGCGTTCTGGAGTTCTACGCTACGAACGAAGGCAATGCCGTGCTCGCAAATGCTTCGGGAGCCAAAGTCGGCGCCCTTGGTCATCCGCTGCCGGGTAGTACGGAGCTGGCGCTGGCAGAGTTCGATTTCGAGACCGACGACTTCGTACGGGACGAGCACGGTTTCTATGTGCGCGCCTCAGAAGACTCGATCGGTGTTCTGTTAGCGCGCGTGGACGCCACCCATCCGTCTCTGGGCGGAAGTCAAACCGGGACCCGCGCTCGGAGGATTCGCCGCGACGTATTCGCTACCGGTGACGTGTGGTTCGTGACCGGGGACGCGATGCGCCAAGACGCGGATGGAGACTTCTGGTTCGTCGATCGCTTGCCCGATTTGGTGCGGAGCCCAGATGGCCCGATCTCCACCCGCAAGATCGAGGACGCGATGTACCACGTCGCAGGCGTCCGTCTGGCGGCGGCGTATGGCGCCCGCCCGACGGGCGGAGAAGCTCAGGTTCCGGTTGTCAGCGTGACGTTGGCCCCGGACGCTCATCTCGACCCCGACGATTTAGCGGCGAGCCTGCGCGCCCGACTAGCGGTGTTTGAGCTGCCCCGCGAGGTGCGGATCGTCGATGCGATCGCCATGACCGACGGATATCGACCGCTTAAGGGACGTCTGCGGGACGGGGATGCAACCCTACGCGCCCTACGCTGGAATCCTGAGCGCAGTCACTACGAGTGGTGCTAGAAAGCCCGGTCCCCCCTCGGCTGTCACTTTCACGGCTGCAATCCTCGGCTCTATTTCTCGACCACGACAATGCGCTACAAGGCACGGGTTCGCTTACCGGACGACTACGGCGTAGCCAGCGCCGCGGCGCCCGCGATGCGGCGCTGGCGCATCGGTCCGTGGTTGCTCGGAGCGGGTTGGGTCGGGGTTACGCTCGGGCTGTTTTGGATGAGCTCAGGCGCCAGCGGATTGAAGTCGTTTCGTCTCTCGGCGCCTGCCGCGGCACCCCAGGCCAAGGCGTATTCCCCTCCGGCCGCCACGCAGCCGCGCCACGCGGCGGTCACGCCTCGCCGCCGGTCCACGCCCTCGCTTCCGAATCCACTCGGGCCGGATATTCCGACGGAACCGCCATCGGCGGCTGCTCTCCTACCTTCCGTGCCGTCATCGCTCGCCGCCGCCGAGCTCGCGTCTCCGTCCCCACCTGGGGATGCGGCCGAGCCGGGCGTCGAGGATCTCTCCCCGCCGCAGCCGTCCGCGGGACCGAGCATCTCGGAACCTAAGCCGGCACCATCGGTCGCGGAGCGTCCGGCTCCGACTCCGGCGCAGCCGCCGCCGAATGCGGGCCGCGGCATCCAGAGCTGCGAGGCAGCCGTGGCGGCCTATAACGAGGATGCTACCAGTCGCGCCCCAGCGGACATCACCCGGGCTCAGTACGGCGCTGTATTGAACAGCGGGAGCTATTTCGCCCACTGCGGCGTTCCGGCTTCGATGACGGTTTCGATCTGCGCGGCGGTCCGTCACGGCCGCGCGGTCGGTGTAACGGTTACAACCCAACCCAAGTCGTCCCGAGCGCGCCGATGTGTCGCCTCGGCGGTATGGGGGCTCTCGTTTCCGGCCCACCCGAAACTCGACGTCACGCGGACGGTGTTTAAGGCCACACCCTAGCGCTCGATTCTTGTCCGTTCCGGGTCGTCTGGCGTTCAATGACCGTAGATGAACGCCCGAGTCGAAGACCCTCGCCCGGCGGCGACAACGCCGCCAACACCACGCGTGGTGATCCCCCGACGCGCTCGCTGGGCGCTCGGTGGCGCGGTCGCCGCGATCGTTGTGGTGGTCGCCGCGTACTGGGCCGGAACGGTCGACGGGCAAGCTGAGGCTCGCCGAACGGCCGCGGCTCTTGCGGCCCAGCAGAAGGCCGGCGTTGCGCAGCACACCGGCGATCGGCAGGCCCTCGACGTGGCGTCGGCGCGGATCGACGTCCTCGAGGCAAGACGGCTGCTGCATGTGGCGCAGCTAGATGTCGCTGAGGACAACTACGGGCTTGCGCGCCGTCACGTGCATCGCGCGGTGGGGCTGCTCGAGAAGAGCGCCAGCCATGATGTGGCGCGCGCGGTGGCAAAAGACGCGGCGGGGCTCAACGTGTCCTCCACGGCCGCGTCCGGTGCGATCGCGATAGGGCTCGAAGACCTCGCGCGCCGGTTGGACGGTGTGCTGAATCAGCCGGACGCTACGGCTTCGCTTTAGACCGGCGCCGAAACCAGTTCGCCTGTGCGGCGGGCGAGTCGGAAGTGACCCTCGCGCCACGCCGCGAGCGTGGCGCTGGGTGTAGGGGGCTGACTGGCGCACCAACGCAGGTAAGCGCCGAACGCGACGTCCGGGTCTGCGGCGCCGTCACCTGAAACGGCGACGCCATCGGCCAGGGCTCGTTCGAGCGCCGCTTCAAGGCGCTCGTGATAGCCCTCGTAGACGACTAGGTCTCGCAACCACCGTGCGCGTGCGGTGTCTTCTCGTGTGACGCTTTGCGTGGCCTGGAGCGCGCGCTCCAGGCCGCCGGGATAGCACTCGAGAATACTCAGATCGTAGGCGAATTGTTCGCCGTCGTGGTGCGCGCCGATCAGATGCTTGATCATCCGCTCCTCGGAGCTGACGAGCCCGGTGAAGTCCCAGGGCGCCACAGCGCGCTCGGCGAGCAGGAATGGGAAGCGCAGCGGGCGCCACGCCAACACGCGTGCCCGCAACGTGCGCCGCGGCGGATCTCCCGAAGAGGTGCCGATCGTGTCAGACCGAAACAGCACGCGGTGCCACATCGACAACACGCCGAGCTCAAGCTGCCAAAGGTTCGGGAGGTGGTCGTAGTGGCCGCTGCGTGCGATCCGTTCGAGGTTGTCGCGGACGCGTTTTGGGAACAACAGAATCGGCCATGCGTGCCACGGGATCGATGCGTTGGCTGCTGTGGGTGCTGTCACGTTGTGCTCCTGGTTTCGTCGTGTTGCGAACGGATTCGGTCGAGCGTCGTCGCGTCGCGCTCTTCGAGCACGTCGCGGAGTACCTTGCCGAGCTGGGGCGTACGGTTGCGCAATGAGTGGATCAAGAACGCGTAGCCGGCCACGTTGCTAGCCGGGTCCGCGTACATAGCCGGGGCGAGTTCTGGGATCTCACGCAGAACCTGCAGCACTGGATTGATGCAAAGCTGCAGAGCCGGACTATGCGCGGCCTGCAGCAGCGCATCGAGCACCGCGAGATCGTGTATGAGCAGCTCGGTGACCGATGCGCTTTGCTCGGCCGCATCGGCAAACTCAGCAACGGCGCGTTCCACCGCGTCGATCGAGTTTTCTGTGGCCCGTGCGGCGACCAGGTCGAGGATGCTCTCGGCGAGGTGGCGGCGCAGGCGGAGCAGGTCGGCGATCGCCAGCGTGCGATCCTGGGCGGAGTCCTGCAGCAGAGCGGTCAGCAGTTCTGGGCCGCCGTGGGCCAGGAAGTTGCGGACCGTGTACCCGCTGCCTTGGCGGGGCTGGACCAAACCCTGTGCGGTGAGCGTTGCGAGGGCGGTGCGGATGGTGACTCGGTTCACGCCGAGCTGTGCGGCGAGCTGGCGCTCGGGCGGCAGCCGGTCCCCGGCCGTTATCTCGCCGCGAATGATCGCTTGGCGTAGCTGCTGGCAGCACGCATCCGCCATGGTTTGGCGCGGTTCAAGCGGAGTCAACACGATTGGTACTATGGTCCGACCAATCTTGGTGTCAAGGTGGATGCTGTGGGCTTGGCCCGACAGCGTCAGCGTCTGGAGCCCACGGCGGCGCCTCCGACCCACGGGCGAAGCCCGTTCGGCGTCGAGAATACCGATGGTTTCGCTGGGCTGGTCGCGCGTTGTGCTCTAGTTTCCACCGCACATTGCTTAGGCACGTTCATTGCTCCCACGGCTGTGGGGGCGTCGAACTGTTTGCAAAGAAAAGGGAGATCGCGTCATGGCAAGAATCATCCACCTAGCGGCGGCCTCGCTGTGTGTCCTCACCAGTCAGGTCGCCTGGGCACAAGACGACAAGCCTGCCGAGGATCAGGGTGCGGATTCCGCGGACGGCGGTGATGCCGGGTCGGAGGGCGGCGCATCAGCATCGTTTTCGTCGGAGTCCGGCTTTAAGTCCGACGGCTTCGGCAAAGGTTGGATGGACCGCTACAAGCCGGAAGCGGGGTTGCTGGAGCTCGGCATCTTCGGCGGCGTGATGTTTCCGTCCAGTTCGCACAACTTCCACGACGAGAACAACGCTCATCAGCCGCTGAAGAGCTTCGCCCCTGAGATCGGCCTACGGGCGGCCTACTTTCCGCTGTCCTTCTTAGGCGGCGAGGTCGAAGGCGCTCTGTTGCCGACGGCGAGCGAGGACGATGCTTCGGCGACGCTGCTGGCGCTTCGGGGGCATCTGATCGCTCAGCTGCCGCTGTGGCGGATCGTACCTTTCGCCACCGTCGGTGGTGGCATGTTGGCGATGAACGGCGACTCGCTGGGTAGCGACACCGACCCGTCGATCCATTTCGGTATCGGCGCCAAGGCGGCGATCAATAGCTGGCTCGGCCTGCGGCTCGATGTGCGAGATAATCTCACGCAGAAAAATGAGTCGGAAAACGGGACGCAGACACATCACCCCGAGATCCTGCTTGGGCTGACGTTCACGCTGTTTCGAAGCCCGGAAAAGGACACGGACAAGGACGGCATTCCGGATGTCGCCGACGAGTGCCCGAAGGTCCCCGGCGAGGAACCGACCGGTTGCCCGAACCTGGACAAGGACGGG
>JAUIKB010000188.1 GCA_030430975.1 Polyangia bacterium | reverse complement strand
GCGAACGCCCGTGGACGAGGACGGTTTTCGGAACAATCTCCGGCTGCGACTTCGCTTGGACACCGCCCAGCTCGACCGCGTGCCGGGGGCGATATCCACAGACGACACGGAGGGACCGTGCGCACCACAGGCGACGTTCGAGGAAGCGCGGCTCGTCGCTATCAAAGAGATCAGCCATGATCCGCTATTCACCTTGAACTTCGGCGACGGGCGGGAGCAAAATATCTTGGCGTGGGCCGAGTCGAGCTGCCGCGGCTCGATGCTCGTGGTCGTCTCGCTGATGAGCAACGACAACGTCGAAGTGCGATTGCTCAAGAACGCATCTCCGAACCCGATCGGTTCCAAACCCGCGCGCCCGGGCTTCGCTGTATTCCCGCTAACGCGGCGGACCGGGACATGCGGTTTCTAGCGTGAAGGTTCTAGGCGTCGAGACATCGTGCGACGAAACGGCCGCCGCGGTCGTCACAGAGCAAGGCGTGGTTCTGAGCGACGTGGTCCAGAGCCAGATCGACGTACATGCAAAGTACGGCGGCGTCGTGCCAGAACTCGCGTCCCGTGCGCACCTGACCAACGTGGTGCCGGTGATCACCGAAGCCGTCAATCGAGCAGAGCTTCGGTTCGATCAGCTCGATGGGATCGCCGTGACATGTCGACCCGGCCTAGCCGGAGCGTTGCTCGTCGGTGTTCAAACGGCGCAGGCGTTGGCGTGGTCCGTCGGCCTTCCGATCGTCGGCGTCGACCACCTGATCGGCCACCTGCTGGCTGTGTACCTACAGCACCCCGGGCTCGAAGACAGCGCCAAGCCCGAACTGCCGTACATCGCGCTGTTAGCGTCAGGCGGTCACACCGCGCTGTATCGCGTGACCGGTCCCCAGCCCGAGCAAATCCACGAACTCGGGGCCACGCGGGACGATGCCGCGGGGGAAGCGTTCGACAAGGTCGCCAAAATGCTCGGCCTCGGGTACCCGGGCGGTCCCGTGATCGATCGCCTGGCCAAAGAGGGCGATCCGGACGCGATAGAGTTGGCTCGGCCGATGGCCCGCCGGGATTCACTCGAGTTTAGCTTCAGCGGCTTGAAAACGAGCGTGGCGCGGCACATCAAGAAACACGGCTTGCCTGGCGACGACCAGCATCTGCGCGATATCTGTGCAGCATTTCAGCGACGCGCCGTCGATACGTTGGTCCGAAAGGCGGTGCGCGCCTCACGGGTCACCGAAACACCTACGATCGTCCTAGGCGGCGGCGTTGCGGCGAACGGCGAGCTGCGGACGCGCTGCGCTGCCGCAGGCGCCAAACACGGCATCCGCGTCATCGTCCCGCCCTTCAAGAGCTGTACGGACAACGCTGCCATGATCGCCTACGCCGGCACCAAGCGCCTGGCCCTCGGACACGACGACACCGGCGTGTTGACGATGAACACCAAAACTTGCTTGCCGCGCGTCACGCGCAAGGGTGGCGGTCGTCGTGCTCGTCCGTAGCGCGTACTGAAGCGCAACACCGATCGCCTGGGGCGCCGCGCATCTGCCGCCAGCGAATCATCCGTTCACCAACCGGTCAGCAGCGCAGCAGTGGCACCTATCAGAACCGCTAGAGCCACGCACAACGCCAGCCAGAGCTTCCATGTGGAAGACTGCGCTGGCGTGGACGGCGCCTGCGCGGCCTGGGCAGCGCGAGCTTGTTGCGCCAGGATCCGTAGCTCAGCAACCTTCATCGCGCGTTCAGGGTCGACAACGGTCGCCGCCCGGTGCGGATTTTGGGGTGCCGGTTCTGCTCCCAAATTGATCGTAGCTCGACTGTCGAAGTCGTCGTCCTCATCGTCAGCCGCCACCGTAGACTCCTAGGTCGGGAGCGTAGCAGTGAATACGGCGCTGCCGACCACGGGATAGTTGCGCCGATTCAGCAAACCGGTGGATCTAGCGGGCCGCGACTTTGCTCGCCGGCGAGCTGATCAGGAACTGGACGGTGTCCTTGCGCAAGCGCACTCGGTATCCCGGGATCGGCCCGCGGAACTTGAACGTAAACTGAGCACCTTGCGCGGTGTTGGCGCTCTTAACCGAGAGGATCCGCTTATCGCGTTTGGCGATCCCGTTGGCGCTTTGCATCGCCTTGCGCCCCGGCACTATCACCGTGAAGCCGGTCGGGCTGATCGCGCCCTGAAGTGCCCCGCCGGGCGCATCCAGGCGAACTCGGTGAATGATGGGCAGGCGTACTCGACCTCGGCCCCATGGTGTCACGCTGTTCGGATCGGCCTTTTGCTCCGGCGCGCCAGCACCCTCCGCCTTCTTGTCGTCACCCCACAGTTCATCGGCAACGGTCGGCGTATCGTCGACCGGCGCTTCGGGGGGGGCGCCTAGTGGTGCAGGCTCCATTGTCGCCATCGGCGTGGGCCCGAACAGCGGCACTTGTGCGGTAGCGTTCGTGGGATCTTCGTCGAGCGCCTTATCGCCACCGGCGAGGGGCGCGGCGGGCTTGCCTTTCGAAGCGGCCGGCGGCTGCATGATCGGGTCGCCCTGCTCGTCTACTGCGGTCACATCCTGATTGGCGGCGACCGTTACCTCGGCGGGGCCAGTCTTGGCAGTCGCGCCCGGCGGGTCGGCGGGTTTCTTCATCGCAAACACGCCACCGGCGATCAGGAGCACAGCGCCACCGCCGATCATCGCTATTCGACGTGCCTTCTTCGACTTGAGCGGACTCTCTTCGGCGACTGGCTGCGGTTCCGATGCCTGAACGGGAGCGCCACGCTGGGATCGCTGAGGCCTCAGACGCCGACCATCCGACGAGAGCACGCCGCTCGGCGGCATCGAGGTGGTGCGGCGCTGGCGTACCGGCTGCTTCTTCTTCTCAGCGTTCTGCTGACGCAGCTCGACGACCTTCTCGCCCGCGCCCTTGAACAGTTTGCCCATGCCAACCTTCGCCGACGCGCCGAATTTGGCTAGCGCAGCTCCGGTGGTGCGAGCCACGTCGGTGGTCTTGCTCGCGAACTTGCTCTTGAACATGGCACCGTCGTCTTCGTCGAAGTCCTCGTCGGACTCCGTGAAATCTTCGTCCGGCCCCAGATCGTCTAGCGGGTCCACCGAGGGCTCACGAGCCGCCATGTGCGTCGGCGGAATCGGCGAAGCAAAATGATCGTCCTGCTCGGCCTGCGGTGCCGGCGTCTCATCGAACGGCTGCTGATAGCGAAGGCTCACCACGAGCTGCGGAACCTGGGACTGCGGATCGACCATGACGGTCACGCCATCGATCTCGGCACCCGCCGTTCCGCCCACTTCGAGGTTCTCCAGCTCTAGACTACGCCCGACTTTCAGAAACTCGAGGTTGGAGCCAACGCTCACACGGCCGCCGTTGCCCTTTCGGACTCGGGCCTTCATCGGCGAACCCAAGCCGTCGATGTGCAACTTGACGCGCGAGCCCTCGGTGCGAAGTGACCGACGTAGCAGCTGCTCGGGGGAAGGCTCTTCAGCGATCTCCTCAGGCGGCGCCTCGGGCTCGGGTTCTGGCTCTCCGCTGGGAACGCCGCACATGTCGCGGAGCGCATCTACGCTCCCCGCGTCCAGCGCTGTGAAGCGAATACCAAACTCACCTGTCTCGCCGCTATCCTGCGACCATGCGACCTCGCCCTCCACAAGTATCTCGCGGCCGCGGTCCTCAAAACGGCAGACCAGCGGGGCGCCCTGTTCTGGCAGATACGCGGTCCGAACGCGCAGCCCTCGGTCGCTGACCTCTACGGACTCAGCCTCGAACGCCGGAATACCGGGCTCCCGCCCGCAGATTTCCACCAGTGTCTCTACGGGGACGCGCTTTACGCCCTGCGCTCGTCGTTCAGCCTGCTGTGTCATTAGTGCCTCCGCTGCCTGAGGTCCGGCTGAGCGGGGCGGGTCCCAGCGCTCACGGACTGTGCAGCCTCTTGGCACTAGGTCGACCCACTGCGGTTGGCCAAGTTTCGGTCGTCCCCGAATCAACGTCGGCGATTGGACATGACGCGGGGGACTGACCATCATCGGCACCGATGGCACTGACGATCGTCCTGCGCTCTGGCGAGCTCGACACCCCGCCGGAACTGACGCTGGACGCACCCCGCATCGTCATCGGGAGGTCCGAGGGTTGCGAAGTCCGCCTACCCGACCCGTCGGTTAGCCACCGCCACGCTTCTATAAGACAGCGCGGCAGTGACTACATTTTACTCGACGAGGACTCGACCAATGGCACTTACGTCGGGTCTGTCCGGCTATCGCCGGGCGCACCTCGCATGCTGCGTACGGGCGAGCTAATTCGCGTGGGACGGGTATGGCTCGAGATCCGCATCGAGCACGTGCCCGTCACCGCCAACCCAGCCGAACTGACCAAGGAACTGGCGCTGGCGCTGGTCGCTCAGGCGCTCGACGGTCAGGGCGAAGACGCCAGCATTCGGGTGCTGGTCGTGGACGGCCCCGACACGGGTCGCGAGATGGTGTTGGCGGCATTCGACAAGCCGTACGTCATCGGCCGCGGGCGCAATGTCGACCTGACGATCGACGACGTCGACTCGTCCCGCCGCCATGTCGAAGTCGTCCGTCGCGGCGACGGCATTTTCGCACGCGACCTGGGCTCCAAAAACGGCAGCACGCTCAACGACAGTGCCCTTGGCGGCGAGCTGACGGCTTGGCCAGAGTCAACCCGACTCGTGATCGGACCCAACAGTTTCCAGTACCGCGACCCAGTTCGCGACGCGCTCGACGAGCTTGAGCGTTCCGCCGACGAGCAGATAGCCGACGACGAATCGCTCGAGCCACCGGTCGGAACTGAGGCGCCGCCGGCACTCGGACAACAGGCGCCGAGCGAGCTAGCCGGCTTGACGATGGATGAACCCGACGGCGTGCCGGAGTCCGCGCGCGCCGCGGCGCCGATCGTCGACGTCCCCAAACGCAAATCGAAGCCGAGACCCGCTCAATCTACCGGCTGGAACAGCACCGATATCGTCATCGCGGTGGTCGCGGTGACGATTCTCGCGTTGAGCGCGGTTGGACTGTGGTGGCTGTTCCGCGCTTGATGTCCGTCGCCTCAAGGCCATTCGCTGCGGAAATCGTAGCGCCCTGGCGCGAGGACGTCTTCGGGATCGAGCGTCTGCTTGAGCCGCTTCAGCACGGCGGCGTAGTCGTCTTGAGCAGCGGGCAGGCCGTTCATCGCTTGTATTCCCAGACGGTAAGGAATGCACCCTAGTTTGCAGAAACACGCCAACAACTCATCATGGCAAGCCATCGCCCGTTCGTCGTCCCCAGCCACCGATCGGTCATAGACGATCAGCGGAATCAGGTAGCCGACGCGCTCGGTCTGAGCGACGAGAGCGAGCAGCGGTTCGAAACCGTTTCGAAGCATGAGCTGCTCGGCCGCAGCCGTAACTTCGGCGACATCCGACCCGCGCAGCGGCACCGTCGGGCATACCCAGATGACTCCGCACCCGTCGCCCTCAGGGTCGGTCGGCGTGTCTGGAATGGCCGGTTTGCGCCAATACACGCTACGAAGCGACTGTTCGTGGGGCACTCCTTGCAGGAACTGAAACGCCGGCTCGGACTCACTGAACAGCTCGGCGCCTGCGCGCGGCTCTCCGCTGCGCGCCTCGATCCGAAGCGTGTCCACAAGCTGACCCAAGACGCTACGGACGTGCGCGGCCTGCGCGCGGCCTTGTTCAAGGCTCGCAGCGTAAAGCCCGGCAGTGCCGAACCACTGAGCCTGCGGCGCATCCGGCAACTCCCGAAGTCGGTCACGGGTCAGCGCATCAGTCGTGGCACCACCGCCGCGGACGCGCGCAGCCGACACCACGCGGTAGTCGTTCCAGAGGCCCGCCACACTCGTCAGCGTGCCGTCGAGACGAAGCTGCCGCAGCCCATCGACCAACGCCGCCAACCGATCCTCCGAAGCGACCGAAAACCGCACGACGCCGAGGTACTTTGGAAGCGGCGCGAGCCAAAATGTGGCTTGGGTGACGACCGCGAGGTTGCCCTGACTGAATAGACCGTCCAGCGCCGGCCCCACACCGAACCGGTGCAGACCACGCAATCTGGACGAGCCGAAGCGGCCGAATCCCGTGTGGACAACGTCGCCAGTCCCGAGAACTGCCTCGATGTCGCACATGTGGTGGACGCGGTCGCCGTACGGACCCGAACCGTCGCCGCGGTCAAGCGCGTTGCCCACCAAACTGGCGTGTGGGGACGCACCTGTCGAATTCAGAAACAGCGGTGAGCGCTTCGACTTTAGAAATTCATACGCTTGTTGAAACGTGACACCTGGCTCCACTGTGAGCGTCGCCATCGTCTCGTCGTAATTCACGATGCGGTCCAAACCGCTGAGGTCGAGCAGCACCGCGTCCGTCGCCGGGACACGGGACCCTAGGCCCCAGTTCTTCCCCCGGCTCACCGGACTCACCGGCACGCCGTGTTCGGCCGCGGTGACTAGGATGGCGCGCACGTGATCTCGATGGGTCGGGCGTAGCACCGCCGAGACTCGCACCGTCGTAGCAAACGTAGCGCGTTCTGCTCCAGCCAGCTCGTCTGTGTTCGTAGAAACAGCAGCTTCGCCCAACAGACGGCGCCAAGCGACTATCGCGTGGTCCAACGACACCGCATACCAATAGCTCAATCCCAACGAGCCGTGGAAGCTTCGCACCAATTCTGCTCTACTGGAGCGGAATGACCGCTGAGATCCTCGATCATGACACCCTCGCCGAGCTTCGGATGCTCCAAACGCCCAAGCGACCCACGTTCTTGGCCGATGTCGTCGGGACGTTCGTAGACAACTCGTCCACGCAACTCGAAAGCCTGAAGGGCGCCGTGCAGTCTGGGAACGATGAGGAGATCCGCTCGATCGCCCATTCGATCAAAGGCAGCAGTCGCTCCGTGGGCGCCGTGGTCGTCACCGAACTGGCGGCACGGCTCGAGACAGAATCAGCCGATGCAGCGACCGCGGGCGCGACGACCGAACAGCTCGCCAACGCTCTCGCTGAGGCCCACAAAGCACTGCTCGAAGCCGCTGCACGCTAGTTCAGAAGCCGGGACATCCCCGGCAGAAACTGGACGCGCCAGCGAGGCGAGCTATGGTCGGGGCACCGTGGGGAAACGTCTCGTCGCTCGCAGCATCGCCACGCTCCTCGGCGCAAGCTTGTGCGCCCTGCTGCTCCCGGCTGCTCCCGTTCAAGCGAAACGCTATTGCCCGAGCGGTATGGCGAACGTCCAGGGCCGGTACTGCATCGACCGCTACGAAGCGACGCTCGACGTAACCAACAGTAAAGGGCGAACGCTGCGCCGCCATTCGCCGTACCACCCCGTCAAGAAGGCCGAGACCGTCAAGGCGCGGGTGCGCCGCGGGGTTACACCGCAGGCCTACATCACGCAGCGCGAGGCGAAGGCCGCATGCGAGGCCGCTGGCAAACGTCTGTGCACGAACGAAGAGTGGGTCACCGCCTGCAAGGGCAAGAGCCCGACCACCTATCCGTATGGTGACGACCACGTTCCGAAGCGCTGCAATGACTCCGGCGTCTCGCCGCTGCGCAAGCTCCACG
The DNA here is from genome assembly GCA_030430975.1 of Polyangia bacterium. GTDB lineage: Bacteria > Myxococcota_A > Polyangia > Polyangiales > Polyangiaceae > JAUIKB01. The sequence goes on along the minus strand of JAUIKB010000188.1, from coordinate 1,199 downwards.
GCAAGGACGAGTCTACAGCATTCGGATTCGACGCCATGAACGATCCGAAGCTCAACAAAATCCGCGGCACGGTCGCGCGCACCGGCGCGTTCCGGCGCTGTCGAAACTCTTACGGACTGTACGACATGGTCGGCAACCTCCACGAGTGGACTTCGGACCCTGGCGGAACCTTTCGCGGTGGTTACTACCTTGACACCAGCATCAACGGCAACGGCTGCGACTACAAGACCACAGCTCACAATACGAAGTACCGGGACTATTCGATCGGCTTTCGTTGCTGCAAGTCGCTCAAGGGCGGCTCGCGCGCGAAGGCGGTCACTGCGCCAAAACCGACCAAACCCAAGTCCAAATCCAAGCAGAAACCAGCAGACTCCGGACGAGTCCACGTCGTGGCAAAGGGACACACGCTCGGCAAGATCGCGCGCCGTTATCGCGTGAAAATCAGTGCCATCTGCGACGTCAACGGCATCGATCGAAACGCCACGCTCAAGATCGGCCAGAGGCTGAAAATTCCTGAGTAGTCACCCGGCTTACCCGACCGAGTCGGCGGGCTTTCGAACGCCGGCACATGGTATGGTAGCCGTTAGACATGGCTAGCGTCAGCCGCACCGCGCTCCTGATAGCCTTGCTGGGTTGCGGGGTCGTCTCATCGTGCAGGGAACGAACATTCTCGGACCCAAACGAGAACTCGGCAGGCGCTGCTGCGCTGCCACCGGGCGTGTGCGCCAGCCAAGAGCCCCAGCTGTGCGACGGATTTCAGCCAAGCCGCGACGCAGCCATCGACTGCGCCGTCTTCGATTGCGGCGGACTAGCTACCGACGCCGAGCGGCGCGCTTGCATGGCGGCGTGCATTCGCTCCGGCACTGGGTACGAACCGGTCGGCCAGTGCGGTGACTGTCAGTTGGAATTCGCACGCTGCGTCCAGCAAAACTGCCTAACCGAATGTCAGGGTCCAGCATGCAGCGGCTGTCTGGTCGGTGTCAATGCGACGGGCTCGGACTGCGCGGGCGCGTTTAATTACTGCGCTGGATTTGATACCAGTTGCCCGGGCAGCGGAGGCGGAGGCGGAGGCGGAGGCGGAGGTGGGCTGGCCGGGACGTCAGGCGGAGGCGTCGCCGGGACAGGCGCCGTCGGCGGTCAGGGCGGCTTTGGCGGGACGGGCAACGGAGGCCTCGGCCCCGGCGGATACGGCGGTACAA
>JAUIKB010000187.1 GCA_030430975.1 Polyangia bacterium | reverse complement strand
TCCGCTACGGCCTGACCGATGGCTACAGCTACACCCTGGAAGAGGTCGGCAAGATCTTCTCCGTGACCCGCGAGCGGGTGCGGCAGATCGAGTCGAAGGCCGTGCGGAAGCTGCAGCAGCCCTACCGCAGCCGGTCGCTGGCCGGCTTCCTGGACGGCGTGGAGCCGATCGTCGACCCCGTGTAGTTGACGCCGCGTAGCCGACCGCTAGGCGGACGCCTGGTGGTAGGCGAAACAAGCAATCTCGAGCCTCGCCAACTCGTCGGCCGTTTCGGCCGGCGAGTTTGGCCTGCGCAGCGGGTCCTTCGCCAGCAGCCGGTGGATGAGCGACGCCACGGCCTTGGGCGTCCCCGGCGCGGCGGACCGGATGCACTCGGGCTTCGCCTGCCGGTGCAGCGCGATCAGCTCGGCCGGCCCCTCGGCGAGGAATGGCGGCCGTCCCGACAGCAGCTCGTACATCGTGGCGCCGAGGCTGTACAGGTCGCTGCGGCGGTCGGCCGAGCACGCGGAGGTGACCATCTCCGGCGCGATGTAGTTCAGCGTGCCGATCACCGGCCGCGCGGCCCAGCTCTTGGCCTCGCTGTGGGTCTGGCAGAACCCCAGGTCGAGCAGCGTGGCGTGGCCGTCGGGCGAGAGGAAGATGTTGCTCGGCTTCACGTCGGCGTGGATCACGCCCGCCTGCTGGTTCAGCGCGTCGAGCGCCTGGCACACCTGCCGGGCGATCCACAGCGTCTGCGGCAGCGAGGTCCGCACGCCCCGCTTCAGCCTGCTGGCGAGGGTCTCGCCCCGCAGGCACGGCATCGCGACGTAGAACGGAGGCTGCGTGACCTGTGCGCTGAGCACCGACACCAGGTTCGGGCTGCTCGCGAGCGCCTTGGATTGGCGCGCCGGCGTGTGTTCAGCGATTTGCTGCGTCATGGCGGTCCTGTACTCCCACCGCCGCACGCAGCTAAAGGGTCATCCGATCGGCGGACCTCTCATCAACGCCCTAGGCTATGGGGTGCTATCTCCGCTCGCAGGCTGGGTGCTGGTCAGCGTGCCGCCAACGCCACGCGCCGGCGCGACGTTGGTGCTGCTGGCGATTTGGATGCTCGGTGTTTCGTTCGCTGCGCAGGCGTTTCAGGCGGAAGAGGACGGTGCGCGCGGGTATCGCACGCTGGTCGTCACGCACGGGCCGAAGACAACCCTAACCGTAGCGCGAGTCTGCATGAACGTAGCGGTGCTTGGGGTGTTCGTGCTGGCGGCGTCTGGCTACTACCCGCGGATCATGCTCGTAGCGGTTCCATTTTTCATCGGCGTGGACCGACACTTTAAGTTGTGGATAAAGCAACCCAACGGCGGCAGTCCTGCGTGGGCCGTCGGGTTGCTCAAGCGGAGCTTCACGGCCGGCCTGATCATGATGACGTTCGCCTATGGCGAGTATTGGCGCGGGCTCGCGGCGGACGAACCCACGGCCGGACTCGGCACTGCACGGGGAGCGCCGAGCCGCAGCACGCTCACGATTCAGCTCGGCGACCTAGAGCTCGAGCGGGAGCCGAGCGGCGGCGCCGAGCGAGCAGCGCAGCGCCCAGCAGCGCAGCGGTGAACCATTGAGCAGGTACGTCTCGGCGCGCGTCGACCGCGCAATGGCCGCAGCCGACTCCTCGAATCGGCTCCGGCCCCGGCCCCGCTCCTCCCGCCGGTAGCTCGGAGGCGAAGATCTCTAGACCTCGCGTGGACTCTGCCGCGGATTCGTTCTGCTCGTCACAGCGCGCGGGCGCCGCCTGGCCGGGAAACGCGACCAGCTTGGCGGGTGTCTCAACCACCGCCACTCGTACCGGATGCGCTTCGGAGCCGAATTTCAGATGCTGGTTGTCGCGCGTTCCGACGACGTAATATTCGATGACACCATCGCGCATCGTCGACGAGCAAGGGACGAGCTGCCAGAACCCGGTTTGCTTGCTGTTCATGCGCATGGCTTCCCACTCGTCGTCGCCGGCGCGGCGGTAGAACAGCTGGGCGTCCAACGAGGCCCAATTCGGCTCCTCAGCCGCAGCGGTCACATCGCCGCCCACGCGGCACAGGATCGGAATGGGTCGGGACCGCTCGGATTCGCGCACCGGCGCGCAGTCCAGGTGGTAAGGCGGTTCAGTCGCGGCGAGTGGGCCGACCGGAAAGAGTGGATGAGGAACGCTGCCCGTTTCAATGGACGTCGCCTGGGCCTCGAACACCTGAGCGACATAGGCCGGGTCGAGCTGCTTCGCGCGCGCTAGGGCCTTGAGGGTTGCGGTATCGCGCAGGCCCTGCCGACTGCGTGCGCCGGCGTAGGCGAGCCACAAGCCCGCCTGCTCCCGGTTCGTGCAACTGCTCTGGCAGCGCTCCAACAGGACGCGGATCACGGTTTCGGCGTCGGCGAAATGGCCGGCCTTTGCCAGGCGCTTCGCTTTGGCGAACGCATCGCGATCCACATCCGCCGTCGCGCCAGCGCTGCAGAGCGCACATGCCAGCGTTACCAGAGATACAGCGACGCGCCTCACCGCCGTCGCCGCCGACGCAACAAGCCGATGCTCAGCGCCACGGCTCCGAAACCGTAGAGCGCGCCGGACCCGGGCTGACCTACATGGCAGGCACCACACGCACCGCGTTTGGCGACGACCGGTGCGGTGCCAACGTTCTTTCCCGCGCTGGTGAGAATGCCGAGCTTCGGCATATCCGTTCGCACAAACGACTCCAGCGCCAGGTTGCCGCGCGGAGCGAACGCGGTGTCGCGGGCTACTACGAGCTGGTTGGAGTGGCCGCTGGGAGGCCCGCCCCACACTCCGCGCTGCGGGTTTTCGCATTCGATCGGCCCTTGCCAAGCGTGGCGAATCACGTAGCGCGCCTGGAAGTTGTTTTGGTCGCCGTCTGCGACGCGCGCGCCGCGCCGAAGCTGGTCGCCGTCCATGATCTCGCGGCCGCCCACGATGGGTCTTGCCTTACGGAACACCAGGTCCGAACTCAGGGTGTCCTTGCTGTAGCGAGTGTGCAGCCGGGTCAGCACGAACTCTCCCTGCACCTGATAGGCGATGTCCTCGTCGATCTCGTCCTCGTCCGTACCCAGGTCCGGCATCACGTCAGCGCCCAACGTGACCAAGTCTTCGAGCTGGAGCGGATCGGTAGGACACGGATCGCACGTACCGGAAGCCCAGGAATACTCCGTGACCACCGACTTGGGGAATTTGTCCATCACGCGGTCGAACAACGCCGCATAGAACTCGCCGAAACGTTCACGCGTGGCGTCGGAAACGTCGATGTTCGTCGGCACGGTCACGTTGCGATAGTTCGCAACTTCGTAGCGCTGCTGGCGCGCGAGAATGTGAACGATCAGATCCTGCTTGCCCTTCGAGTTGAGCAAGCCGAGTCGAACCGGCAGCGTGAAGTTCACGGTGTCGTAGTGGAAGCGCAGCGGCGACAGCGTGATCCGTCCGTTAACCCGCCGCACTTTCTTCTGGTTCACCTTGGCGACGAAGAACTTCGAACCCTGCGCTACGTATGGTCGCAGCACCGGCTCCGCCCCTGCGGGGATGTTGTAGCCATACTTCTTAAGCCAGCGGTCGAGGCCGCCTGAGTCCTCCGCGCTCAGGATGACGATGTCGTATTCGCCTACTGCGAACTTGGCTTCGACTTTGACGGACCGCTCGGGCTCTTCTTCCGCGTCCCCTTCTTCGCCGCCGGCCGAGTCGGGGCTGGGAGGCGCCATCATCTCTTGCTCACGCATCCGCGTCTGCGGATCGGGACATGGGTCCTGCTCCCAATACTCGACCAGGCGTGGCGAGGCGATCTTGTCCACGCGGTCAAAGATCCCTGCCGGTAGCGTTTTGACGTGCTCTTCCTTCAGCACGACGGGCACCGGCACAACCATCGCGAAGTCCTTGGGCGGGCCTTCGTAGTTGTTCTGCATCGACAATACCGTGCGCGTGCCCTCGCGCATCAGCACGACTTGCGTCGCGTTGTTGTACAGCTTCGAGTCGGCGCCTCCGACGTAGAAGCCGCAGAACGCCGATGCGCTCGCGGGCCATAAAACGCCTAGCGCCAACGCCATGAGTGCGAGCCTGACTCTCATCGTGTTTCTCCCGGATCCCCTCAGAGGGCTCAAACGTCGCCAAAGCAGCACCCCTTACAGTACCGCTCCCACTCATCGGACGATGACCCCTCAATCTGACAGTGAATGACAATTGACAGTCACTGACATCTAGTCACAATGGGGACGTGCTGACCCTGCGGGAAGAGAAGAAACGCCGCACTCGCGACGAGCTCCATGCGGCGGCGCTCGAGCTGTTCTTCGAGCGCGGCTTCGAGGCGGTGACGGCTGACGAGGTCGCCGAGCGCGTCGGCGTGTCGACGCGCACGTTCTTTCGATACTTCCCGGTCAAGGCCGCGGTGGTGTTCCCACGGCACCGCGAGCGACTCACCGCGTTCGATGTGGCGCTGTCGGAGTTCGACGAGCCGACGCCGTTCGAGCAGGTGCGGGCGGCGCTGCTGCACGTGGCTCAAGACTACGAGCGCCACGCCGACGTCGAATGGCGGACGTGGGATTTGGTGCAGTCGTCGGACGCACTGATGGCGTACGAGCTTCGCCAAGACCACGAGTGGATCGCGGCTATTCAACGTGCGTTGATGACGGCAACCCGTCAGTCGCCGGGCTACCCGGAGTTCGATGCGGCGGTGCTCGCCGGCGCGTTCATGGGCGCTGTCCGGGCGACGCTAGGCACCTGGTACGCGAGCCACGGTAAGACCGACCTGCAGGCGCTAGGTCGCCGCGGAATGGACCTGCTCGAGCGAGGTGCGCTGCACGCCAACGCTGCGCGCGCCGCGGTGCGTTCGGTTCGGGGCAGACGTCGAAAGGCAAATTGTGATGAGTGACCTGAAGCGAATGGTTCTACTTCTAGCGCTCGGGTTGCCGTTGGCTGGCTGCGGCAGCGACGAAGCTATCGATCTCGGACCGGGTGGTGACCTACCGATCGACGACTACGCGCTGGTCGAGCCGGTTGACGTGATCATCGACGACCGCGGTGCGCCGCACATGTACGCCCAAAGCGACTTGGACTTGTTCTTCGCGATGGGACACCAGCAGGCAACCGATCGGCTGTTTCAGATGGAGGTGAACCGTCGCTCTGCCTTGGGTCGGTTGGCGGAACTGCTCGGAGAAGCGGGCCTCGAGACCGACCAGCAGGCGCGAGCGTTCGAGTTCGCTCGATTCGGTGCCGAGTCGGCGCAGGCGATGAAGGAGCAGCGTCCCGCCGACTACAACCTCGTGGTGGCGTTCGCGGCGGGCATCAACCGTCGCATCGATGACATCCAAGCTCAGAAGGCGGCGGCGCCCAGCGAGCTTGCTGAGTACGGAGGCGAAGCGGCGCTCGAACATTGGGACGCGGGTCAGGTGTTGGCGATCGGAGTCCGCATCCAGTTCGGTTTCTCCAGCACGCTGGCGTTCGACCTGCTCAACACGCTCTTGAACAAGCTGACGCCGGTCGGGGGCGACTTGCCGGTGTTCCAGCCTGGTGGGGCGACGTTCTTCATGGCGCCCGATATGACGTCGAAGTCGACGGCCGCTCTGCCGGCGTTCACGCCACCGAGCGGCTCGCGGCCGGACATCAGCGCGGCCGAGCTGTCGGAGATGCTGCGGGGCATCGATCGTCTGGCGACGGTGCATGGCGTCGGCGAGGGATCGAATGGTTGGGTGGTGCGCGGTGACTTTAGCGAAAACGGACGCCCGTTTTTCGCCAACGATTCTCATGCCGGCCTGCGCGCACCGAACGCGATGCACCTAAGCCACATCAACTCCGCAGCTGCGGGAGGCAACTTCGACGCCATCGGATACTCGTTCGTCGGCGTGCCGGGCGTACAGGTCGGACACAACCGTCACATCGTGTGGGGCGCCACGACGAACTTCGCCGACATGCAGGACATTTGGGCCGTCGAAGTCGCCGATGGTATGGCGACGCTTGGAAACGAAGAATACGCGGTGGAAACGCGGACGGAACGGATTCAGGTGCGTCAGGCGGACGGCGAACTGAGGGAAGAAACGCTGGAGGTATCCAAGATACCCGGGCAAGGTGTGTTTCTTCCCGACGAAGTATTGCCTGTGCCCGGGTCGCTGATCAGCGATCGCAAGCTGCTGCTCGGCTGGCCGGGTTTCGTCGGGACGCCGGAGCTCGGCGGGTTCTTCGACTACAACCGCGCGACGGACCTGGACGAGTTCGAAGTAGCCGTCCAAGAGCAGCGCACCGGGATGCAGAACTGGCAGGCGGCCAGCGCCGACGGTATCCGTTTGCGCGTCAGTGGGCTCGTGCCCGACCGCGGCCCGGTCAAAGGCCGCCCCCGCGCTAACACCGTGCTGGACGGCTCCGATCCGAACGACCTGTGGACGGGAGAGTTCCTGGACGCGTCGAGGCTGCCGCGCCTAGACGAGAGTCGTCGCTTCATCGTCACCGCCAACAACGATCCGTGGGGTCACACCGCTGACAACGACCCGCTCAACGACGAGTTTTACTACGGCAGCTTCTTCTCGCCCGGTTTCCGCGCTCAACGCCTCACTGCCGAGCTCAACCGTTTGATGGATGCGGGCACGATTTCCCGCGAGCAGCATGAGCAGCTGCAGATGAACGTTTCCTCCAGTCTCGCCGACGGCCTGTTGCCGCTGCTGGATGCGGCGGTCACGGCAATCGACACAAGCGCCGAGCTTGAGTCATTTCGCGGTCGCGATGACCTGAAGGACGCGGCGGACCAGCTTGGCAAGTGGGACCGACGCATGACCCGAGACTCGACGGCCGCGGCGCTGTTCCGCGTGTGGCTCTCAGCGCTTGAGCGCCGAACCCTGGCGACGCCGCTCGGGCTGCTGTTCGTGGGGCTCGACGATGCTCAGCCCGTCACCATGGCGAAGTTCACGTTCCTCGCGCACACGAAGCGGATCCAGGCGCTGCTCGGCGACGGACAGGACGTGATTCTGATCGACGCGCTGGCGGACGCGCTCGCGCATATCGAGCGTCTCAAGCAGGAGCAAACCAAGACCGACATCACTTGGGGCGACATCCATCGGGCGCGCTTTCGCAGCGCCGACTTCAAGGATGAGCTGGTCCCGTCGGATGGTGGCGATTCCAGTCCGAACGTCGCACAGAGCCGCTGTTTGACCGATACCGGCATCGCCGATCAGTGCGTGTCGTCTGCCGGCGCCGTCTACCGCTTGGTCGTCGGATTCGATGAGGACGGCGTACCCAACGCGACCTACAACTGGCCCAAGGGTGATCGTCAACAGCTCGACGACTGGCTCGAAGGCGACTTCAAACCGCTGCTGTATCGCCGCGCCGACGTCGACGCGGCGACGGCTTCCGAATCGGTGCTGAGGCCGCGCTGACGACTTCGCGCCCCGGGGCTCGCTCGGCGGTCAGACTTTCGCGGCCTTGCGCCGTCGTCGCTTTGGAATGAACTTGCGGTCGAAGATGCGGATGCGGCGGATCAGCAGGTCGAGCAGGAACACGATCAGTGCGGCGTAGATGAACTTCGCCCACAGTTGCTCGTAGTACGTGATCTTCTCTTCGCCTGGGTCGAACAGTTCCTTAGGCGTCGGATCGACCTTGCCCCCACCGGCGACGGCGGCCCGCTCGAGCCGCTCGACGTCGGGCTCGAAACTCGCGTACTCCCGCGGGTAGGGGTTTGAGATGTGGCCGTACGAGACGCCGACGCGCTTCATCTCGGAGTCGTCGCCCTCTCGGAAGTGCTCGGCCTTGAGCAAGAAAGAGCCGTATTTATCCAGTAGAAAATCGGCTTCGTACCGTCCCGGAGCGGTCTGCCGCAGCTTGAGTTCTTCACGCTTCTTGCTCGGGGCGGGGCCGATGACGTAGAGCTTCGACTCCATTTCGTTGTCGAACCGCTCATCGAACGTGAAGGCGTCGACTACTGCGCGGACGCGCCCGCCGTCGACCTCGGTCTTCATATCGAGTTCGCGGCGGTGCTTTTTTCGCATGTGTTCGCGGACTAGCTGGCCCCAGAACTTCGGGTAGCCTTTCCAGCGCAACCAATCGATCGCCCAGAGGTTCTTGACGTCACTGGTCCAAGCCAGCGTCCAGCCCAGTCCGATCCGGTTGCGCGCCAAGATCGGCTCGCCGATGTCACTGGCGAGAATCTCGTGAGCCGGCGGGCCTTTGAGTTGGGTAGCCACGTAGCCGTGAAGTAGCGGCGCGCCGCCCAGGGACATCCCCTTAAGGAAGTCAGCGCTGCCGGTCTGCTCGACTGGGAACCATTCTTCGACCGCAGCTTGGCGAGAGATCATCTCGGTCTCACGGGTGAAGATCTTCGGCAGGCGGTTCGGGTCGGGGACGTGGTGGAAGCGGCCGCCGCCCGTGTCGGCGATCATGCGCAGCAGGTCTTGGTCGGTGCCCTCGCCGAGTCCGACCGTCGTGACGGTGATCGACTCGGCCAGCATGGTCTGTACGAGATCTTTGATGACGTCGCTCGCGGACTGTCCGTCCGTCAGCAAAATGACGTGCTTCTTGCGCGCCTGGACCACCGAGATGTCCTGGTACGCCATGTCGATCCCCGGGAAGATCTCCGTGCCGCCGCCGGATTGGATGCGGGCGATCTCGTTGTTGCCTTCGAGCACCTTGCCGTCGACGTCATGCAGCAGAATGCCGTCGAACGAATGTTCAAAGAGGGCGGTGAATTTTGATTCCTGGACGCGTGTCCGATGCGTCGCTTCTTTTACGCGTTTTTCGAGA
>JAUIKB010000186.1 GCA_030430975.1 Polyangia bacterium | reverse complement strand
CCCGCTCGCCGTGAGACCGAGAGACAAGGACCAGTAGCGCCGCGGCTGTTCCCGCTTGGCCTCGCGCCGCCTCTTTAGTAGGCGTGGACGCCTTGAAACGCGATCTTCTCATCCGATGGACGGCGGCCCTCGCGGCCGGATCGCTAGCCGGTCTCGCGGTCAGCGTGCTCGACGCACGCTGGGCCAACGCGGCCGCGGCAAAGCCACCAGCGGTCGGGGCGAGTTGGCTGGCCGCGGCAGGACTCAACGCGCCGCTTGCTTTGGGGGTTGGAGTCGCGATCGGCGCCCTAGCGCTGCTGCTCCATCCAGTTCAGGCGCCGTCGTTGTCGCGTCTGAACGCGGCGCTGAATGCGGGTGAACCAGTTGCCCGCGGGCGTCGGGCTGGGTGGATGTTGCTCGGTGGCCTCTCGGTGGGTGTATGGCTGATCGTGACGGCTCGCGTTGCGCTGCGGGTGTTCACGACCACGTCTACCCCGGCCGCGTCGGGCGCTGCTGTGGGGCTCGCGGCCGGGCTGACCGCGATGGCGCTAGGCGCGATGACCGTGGGCGGTGGGGCCGCGTTGGGCAAGCGTCTAGCCGGCGGCCCGTCGCCGATCGTCCTCGGCATTGCCGGTTTGGCCGCCGGTTTGGCGGTGGTTGCGGTGGGTGTTGCCTCCGGAACGACCGGAGGTACCGGCGGCACGCGGGGAGTATTCGGCGTGCTCAAGCGCGACGAACTCGATCTCCGCGCCCTGGGTTTGATCACCCTGTGCGCGCTGAGTGCCTACTCGGTTCCGGCGGCGCTTGTCCGGATACCATGGCCCGCGTTGCTCGGGCTCGGCTTACTTCCGCTCGGACTGACCGGCCTGGCGGCAAAGTCGTCGCTTGCCGAGCGGCGCACGGCGTTGACGATCGAGCGCGGTGCGCCGCTGGCCAAGTTGTCTCTGGCACGGCTGCGCAAGCTGGGCGATTCCGACGGTGACGGGGCCAGCGCTCTGTTCGGCGGCGGCGACTGCGCTGAGGGCGACCCCACGCGGCATCCGGCTGCGGACGACGTGCCCGGAAATGGCATCGACGAAGACTGCAGTGGAAAAGACGCGGTCGTAGTCAAGCTGGATACGCCCAAAAAAGAAGTTCCCAAGGACGCGAAGGCTTGGCTCGAGCAGAAGCTGCCCAAGCCGCTCAACGTGATCTTGATCACGATCGATACGCTCCGGTGGGATCTCGGGTACGCCGGCAACCCCCGTAAGCTGTCGCCGAATCTCGACCGATTCGCAGAGCGGAGCGTCGTTTTCGACAACGCCTATTCACTGGCGTCCTACACAGGAAAGAGCGTAGGGCCGATGCTGATCGGCAAGTACACCAGCGAAACGCATCGCGGCTGGTCCCACTTTAACTCCTTTTCCAAGCAAGACACGTTCATACAAGAGCGCGCCAAGGCCGCCGGATACCGAACGCTGAGCGTTCAGGGTCACTGGTACTTCAAGGAGAACACCGGCCTCGGCCGCGGATTCGACGTGCTGGACCTGTCAGCGGCTCCCAAAGCGCTCCAGATGGCTGGTGACCGTACCGTCAATAGCGACAAGCTGACCGACGCGGCGATCGGATTGCTAAAAGATGCGGCAAACACCGCGGGACCCTTCTATCTGTGGGTGCATTACCTGGACCCGCATGCCGACTATGTGGAACATGACGACTTTCCGTTCGGGAAAAAGCCTCGGGAGCTTTACGATGGTGAAGTCGCGTTTGTCGACAAGCACGTGGGCCGCCTCATCGATCACATTCGCGCCGCTCCTTGGGCGAAGAACACAGCCATCGCGCTCACCAGCGACCACGGCGAGGCGTTCGGTGAGCACGGACTGATGCGGCACGGGTTCGAGATATGGGAGGAGTTGGTGCGGGTGCCGTTGATGTTCTCGGTGCCGGGCGCAAAGCCCCATCGCGTCAAGCAGCGACGCGGGGCGGTTGATCTGGCGCCCACTCTCGCCGAACTCATGAAGCTGAAGGCGCCGACCGGGGAGGGCGCGGACTTCATGTCGGGTGAATCGCTAGTGCGCGATATCATGCAGCCTCCCGGACACGAAGTTGAGTCGAAGATCGTCTTCGTCGACATGTCCGCGGGCCCGAACAATCAGGAGCGTCAGGCATTCATCGAGAACGATCACAAGCTCATCGCCACCGGCGGTCGTGCGCTAGGCCTGTATGACCTAAGCCGCGACCCGGGCGAAAAGAACGACCTGCTCGACGATGCCGCTCTGAAGGAAAAGTACCTGGGTCGGTACAAGGCGTTTCGCAAGAAACTGCGGGCTGTCAAAGTGCGACGCTAGGTTCGACGTCGCCGGCGTCGGCGAACAGGTCCGCCCCGGCGAGCAGGCCGGGCAGGCCACCGGTGTGGATGAACAGACAGCGAGCCGGTTTGTCCTTCAATTGACTCAAGCCCCATAGCGCTTTGCCGGTGTACACCGGGTCGAGCAGGAGCCCTGCGTGCCGCGCTGCCTGGCGAATGAAGGTCACCTGAGCCTGCGACGGGACGCCATAGGCTGGCCCCCTGTAGTCAGCCACCACGTTGCCGGGTATCGGGTTGGTGTCAGTGTGGCAATGCTGCTTCGCGTCCTCGATGATGCTCGAGATCTTGCTGTTGAAGTAGGCGACGGAGTCGCACACGGCGATGGCGATGGCACGTTGCGCGCAATGTCCACCGCCGAGTTGAATGCCGGCAGCCGTTCCGCCGGAACCGCACGCGTGTACGACGGCATCGAACGGCTCGCCGTCCGCGTCCCCGTCCGCCAACTGGCGGGCGACCTCACGCATCGCGTCGACATAGCCCAGAGATCCTAATCCGTTGGAGCCCCCCTCGGGGATGACGTACGGCTTGCGGCCCGCGCTCGCGAGCGCTGCTGCGACGTCGCTCATGAGTCGCTCGCGATCGGCGTACTGCTCGGGGCTGATCAGTTGGACTGAGGCGCCGACCAGGCGATCCAGCAGCAGGTTCCCGGTGAGCTCGGGACTTCGGTCCGGTGAGGCGCTGCGCAGGAGCAAGGTCGAGCGCAGACCCAGCTGGCGTCCCAGGATCGCCGTGGCCCGTGCATGATTGGATTGGACGGCGCCGCAAGTAACGAGCGTGTCCGCACCCTGAGCCAGCGCGTCGGCCAACAGATATTCAAGCTTTCGAATCTTGTTTCCGGCTGCTGCGCCGGCCGTCATGTCATCACGCTTGATCCACACGCGCGTGCCGACCAACTCGTCGATGGCGTCGCTACGCCACAGTGGAGTTGGCTTATGCGCCAACTCGAGTTTGGCGATCACTCGTCTACCGTGATCGAAATCAGGGTCGCCCCGCCTTCGACGGCGTCGCCGGCCGACACGTGCACCTTGTTCACGACGCCCGCAGCTTCGGCGAGCAGTTCGTTTTCCATCTTCATGGCCTCGACAACGGCTAGCGGCGTGCCTGCTTCTACCCGCTGGTCTTCTGACACTAGTACCTTGACGACCTTGCCCGGCATGGGCGACTTGACGGCGCCGCCGCCAGCCGCGCCGGCACCCGCTCGCATCGTGCGGGTGGCGCGTTCACGGTCGGTTTCGGCGACGACCGAGGCTGATCGACCCGCATAAAACACGTCGAACTCGTCGCCTGCTCGGCTTAGGTCCAGATCCAAGACGCGTCCGTCGATGACCACGTTCACAGCGCCGTCGGCCCGCATCGCGTCCGCGGCTTGCCACTTCCGATCACCGGGGTTGTTGGGATCCAGGATCGCGAATCGAAGGCCGCCTGCGGGGTCGGTTTCGACGACGACGGTGCGCTCTCGGCCGCCGATCTGAACATGGTACTGCATGGACCGGAACGCTAGATGGCGGGCGGACGGGCTGCAATCTCAATCAGGAACCGTCGCCCGAGAATCGGCGCTGGTCCTGGCGGCTATTGGTCTTTGGTTACGTCGCGCACGAACGAACAACTGCCGGCGTCGAGGTCACGACCCAGACACTGATGCGACGCGGGATGCGACAGGTAGTACAGGTCAGCGCCCTCGGTGGCGAAGAATCGGCCGATCAGGTTGATCATGTATCGTCCGACGACCCAAGCCTGGCACGTATCGGCCGGGTTGAAGCCGTGGACTCCAGTGGGCTCGACGTAGGCCATCAGCTGCGCGACGACGCGTTGATCGGCACTCCAGGCATCGGCGTCCTTGGCTCCAGGTGAGCCCAGTAGTCGCGGCATCCAGACGTCGTCGATCGTCGTGGGCGAGGCGGGTGTGGCGATGCGACCGAGCCGCAATGGAACCTGCGCCTGCGGTTGCCGATACGCCGCCACTCCATCGTCCAGCACGTCGACGTCGTACAGAATCCGTGCGCAGCTGTCTTCCGACACGGGGCGCGCCACGCAACGGTCGTCTACGCAGTGCTGCCCACGCAGGCACTTGCTGTCGTCGTCGGCTGTGCACTCGGGATGACAGTAAGTATCGGCAGCGGTGAGCGCCACCTCGTTGGGCGTGCAGCTAGTCAGATCGGTGGGCGCGTTGCGCTCGAGTCGGTTAATGCCCTCGAGCACGTGATTGTCGACCAGCACGCGATTGGGCGTCTTCGCGCCCAAGGCGGAATAGAGCGACTGCGGCGTGACGTAGTCGGCGAGCGCGGGGTAGCGGTTCGCTGCGTCAGGTCGCAAAAACGGTACGGCTCCGGCGACGCGACCCATGGCGATGCCGGCGTTCAGCGGCACGTTCATATCGCCGACCGTCACGAAGTTGAGTAGTGCGGTCGGAGGATGAGGCTCGCCCTTGTGGTCGACGATCGGCTTGAGCGCGAAGTGCGGCAGAAAGTTGACCGGGTCTCCTGGATCGACGGCCGTCGCAGCCAGGCCCATGAAGCGCCGTAGCGATGGCGTCTGTCGGATGTATCCGAAACCTTCGACCAGACTGACCAACTGCGTGCCGGCAGGGTAGTAGCGATTTTGATACCGACTACAGCCGCGTGGTTCCGTACACACCGGTGTTTCGGAATCGCTGTTCGGATCGGTCGCGCCTTCCTCGACCAGGCCGTCGCCCCACTCGAAGAGTTCGGCGACGGGTTTCAAGCCGGCTTCGACGTTGCAGCCCGAATCCGGGTCGTACGTGTCGACGGCATCAGGCTTGGCGTAGAAGTTGAGCTGTAGTCGATCGCCAACGCTCGCGGGAAGGCCGATGCGAAAGCGGCCGCGGCCTTTGGGGCTCTGGTCGCCGGTGAGGCGGGCGCATCGCCGTTCGCCATTGTCGATGTTGTAGGCCACTACGGTGCCGCCGTCGGGCAGGCCGGCGCCATCGGTCGCCTCGCTCACGTTGAGGCACTGGAACTCGACCTCACGATCGTCGTTGACGTCGATGACGACAAATCGAAGCGAGATCTCGTCTTCTTTGCACGATGTCTCCGACTCCCGGTCAGCATCGTAGAATTCCTTGGCGGGCACGCCGACGATGATCGGGCCAAAGTTGCGTAAATAGATGCCCTCAAACGCACCGCCCTGGAACGTTCGCGCGCCGACGTCCAGCAGCCCTGCGGCGCCTGAGCCGGGGGCGGCCGTGATCACATCGGGATCCAGCGCCGCCACGAACGGTGCGAGGATGCCGCCCAGCGACTGGCCCCAAGCGTGGAACTTAGGGTTCTTGCCACCGATGTCTGGCGTCCCGTCGTGATCGAAGTCACCGGCGAGGTCTGCTTTGCCGTCTTGGTTGTAGTCCTGATTCGCCTTCTGCTCGCCATCGTAGGTCTTGAAGATGCGGAACATCTGGAGCAGGTCGATCGAACTCTGTCGCACCACGTCGCGGGTGTGGAAGACGTAGCTGGTCCAGTAGTCGCCCCCCGAGTTGTTGGACGCCTGACCATCGCCGTCCAGATCTCGGTACCGGCCGGCCAGCAGCGCGGAACCGAACGGTCCGTGGCAAACGCCGCCCAGTAGCGCGCGGACGACGTCCTTCTCCGCATCGCCCACCTCAACGCCGTGCCAGGTCGCGTTCATGCTTACGGTGGCGATGCCCTGCTGGGCGAGCGAGCCAGCGAACCCTAAAGCTTCGAACGTGGAACTCGTGTAGCCGTGGCCGTAGTAGGCGACCGGGAACGGTTGGGCCTGTCGTTTCGACTCCTTCGGAATCGCCAACATGAACTGGACGGTATCCGTGTACACCTTGCCCTCGCCGGTGCGGTAGTCCAGGTCGAAAGCCGCGTGGCTGTCGGTGTTCTGCGGCCCGCCTTCGATGAAGAACGGGGTCTTGAAGAATCCGACCGCGATGTGCGAAATATGATCGAACGACGCGATTAATCCGTCGAGCTCCGGGCCCTCGAGTCCAAAGGACTGGCTGGCGACCAAACGGAGCTGGGTCTTAATGTTCTCGAACTTAACGATGTAGTAATCGTCGGTCTTGCCCGCGCAGGCGGGGTCGTCTTGCCAGTTGGCAGGCTCTTTTTCTCCGGGCTCGAGTGACTCGAGATCCGTTAGGCCAACCGCTCGCTGCATTTCTGCCTCGGCCGGGAACTGCTTTGCGAGACGCGCGAACGGGCCGGTGCCGTACAGACCGTCTCGGAGCAGTCGCAGGTCTTCGACGACCGGTTCGGTAGTGAACGTCCAAGCGAACGCTACGTTGTCGAGACCTTTGCCGCCGATATCGCCGTAGTAAGACGCCAGGTCGGGGTTCTCAAGATGACTCTGGAGCATCTTCATCCCGGGCTCTTGAGCCGGGTGGTAAACGAAATCAAACGGTGACTTGACCGGGTTGCCATCGGCGTCCAGCGTGCGATCGGTTACGACGACGGCATACTGGGACTTCTCTTCCATCGGGATGAGCGGCCGCATGATCAGCGTGTCGGTTTCACGCTCGTACCAGGTCATGAGGTTGTCCGCGAGACACCGATCACGGTCCGCGTCGCGGACCTCGCCCAGCTCCACCTGCGCCTGGTTCGGACAGGCCGTGTAGTCTGCGAGATTTGGTCGGTCGAGCACGCCGTCGAAGTCCGTGTCCCACGCTGGATTGTAAATGGGCTTGCCGGTGGGTGTGCCGTCTTCGGTGCGGGCGGGGTCGAACTTGCCGGTCAACGGATCGACTGTCTCGTCGGCGGTCTCGTACAGCAGATTCATGCCGTAGCGCCGCGTGTCATTGCGCCAGTACTTTTGCTTTTCGCGAATAATGTACTGAAAGGCTCCTTCGCCTAGGTCGAGGGGCACGGGGATGCCTGTGGCCAAGTTAACCACATAGATAGCATCGTTCTCGAACTCGTAGTCGTCGCCGACGTGACGCTTCTGGATGTTCTCCAAGTCGAGCGCGGGTCGGGCGTCGTTCTTGGTCGTTTTATCGAAAGCGATCGTAATGCCGCTATACGTGCCGAAGCCTTCAAGCTGATTGAATTTGCGCCTTGCGTCCTGTTCGATATTGGTCGGAGCGCCCAGGCTTGCGTTGACGCGCACGCCGGTGCGGCTGGTCGGATCTGGCCACATCGCCGCATCGTTCGGCATCGGAATTTCCGGAAGCGGTTTGTGATAGACGTCGAATCTGATGGTGGCGCCATCGCCGGCGGGCGTCTTCTTTAGACCCTGGGGGGCCTCGTCGACGCCACAGCCCCCGAGGCCGAGCGAGAGACCGCCCAGCGCAATAACTGCCGTCCGCCGTCCCAACCGAGCTGCGAGTTTCATGCTGCGTGGAGTCTTTCACCGCGGCCCTGGCCGGTCAACGCGGCGACTGGGAAATGCAGCGTTCGAGTGGCCGAGCGAGAGTCGACGCGGACTGGGCTTAGAACTGCAGACCCAGACGACCTACTCCGAGGTAGGTCGTTCCGATGGTTTGGCCCGCCTCGTCGGCGAGAGCCTTGCCGGGGAACAAGACGCCCCCCTGCGCGCCCAGCTGAAGGTTCATGCCGGGGCTCAAGGGGTGGCGGTATTCGAAACCCGCGTCGAGTTCTAGACCGAGGTCGTGAGACGTCGACGGACCGCCGTCGAAGTTGCGAAATTGACCACGCGTGGCCACCGACACCGGGTCGACAAAGTCGGCGGTCGTTTGTGCCAGGACGGCGCCGAGTTTCAGGTCGAGACGGCGTGCCGGACGGTACACCACCGTCGGGTACAGATACGTAGCGCCGGCCACGCCCCCGTCGGTTGGCAGCAGCTGCACGCCGGGCGCGGGGCGGTTGGTCAGGCTGGGATCCCGCGCCGTGTTGGCGCTGCGTGCGGATTTCCACGCCAGGACCTCATCGAACAAGATGAGTCCGACGTTGTGGTTCGGCTGGAATGTGAAGCGCTTGACCACGTCGTCGGTTGGGTTGGCGTCACCCGATGCCCACCCCCATTCGAGGCTCGCTACAAGCTCACCGTAGCGGTTGTCCCCGCTACCCCGCGTCAGGACGGCGCCAAGCTCGACGGCGGCGCCGATCGACCGGATGTCTTGCCGTCGGTTGTTCCGGGCATCGTCCAAGGACCGCACCAAGTTGGTATTTCCCAGGAAATACGCGACTTCGTAGCTGCCGAAGACGTGGCCCCGATCTCCTGGCAGCTTGGCGTTGAACCGGCCAGCGGAATCCAGGGCGATCACGTTGAGCGTTTCGTCGAACTCGAGGCCGGGTGCCGACTCGGATGTCTGGCGCTGATGGCGGTAGACACCGTAGAACCCAAGTCGATTGGCGCCGATGTCGTCGTATGGCGAGGAGTCGCGATCCGCGTAGAACAAAGCCAAGACGCCTTGAGCGGCGAGTTGGTCGTCGCGAATGTCTGCGATCGGGTCTTGAAACACGATGTCGCCGGCCAGGGC
>JAUIKB010000185.1 GCA_030430975.1 Polyangia bacterium | reverse complement strand
CGCCACCGATCGCCACGCCACTTGCCGATCCCGGCTCGCATGACGCTCACCTGGACGGCGGCACATTGGTGCTCAAGCCATGGCGGTCGGTTCCGCGAATCGTGCTTGGTCGGACTGGGGCCGCGCCTGATCGAGTACGATCCATCCGTGGCCGAAGCGCTCGAGCACGCCTACCGTTATCCGTTCGCATCCGACTTTCAGCCGGGTCGCGGACTGACGCTCGCGGCGAGCGGGACGGACGAAGCGGGCCATCCGTACCTGGACGCGCGAGCCAAGTCGCCGCGGGCGGTCGCGCTACTGCTGCGCACCGTGAGCGACGTCGTGCGATCGCGGCACCACATTCCGGCGGCGATGCTGGAGAAGATCCTCGCCGAGAGCGATCCGGTGTTCACCGTGAGTCGCGACGTGCTGCGGGTCGAGGGTTTCAGTTCGTGCTGCGGGCTGTATGCGCGTGCGGATTTCGACGCGGAGATTTGGGAAGGGGCGGATCTGAAGCCGGGCTCGACCAACGTCGACTTCAACGAGCCGATGCGCGCCGCGCTCGGTCGAGTACGTGACGGTGACGCGGCACGTCTGGTCGTGGCGGAAGCCGGCGTGGACCTGGGCGTCACCGAAGCCGGCACGACCGAGGCGGCCGTTCACGAGCGCCGCGTTCGGCTGCCGCTGCGCTGGGTGAAGAGCTTCCTCGAGGTGCAGATCGTCCAGTCTCGGATGGAGAAGCGCGCGGAGCTGCCGGCCGCGGTGGCCCTGCGGTTTCTGCGCGCCCTGCCGAAGACCCGGCGCACCAGTGACGCGTCCTATGTCCTGCCCACGCGGGGTGGATTGCGGTTGACGGCGACCAAGTCGGACGAGGCGATTCGACTCGCCGGGTACGGTCGGCTTCGCGCCCTGGAAGCGCTGCTTCCGAAAGCGAAACGACTTCACGTCTGGTCGGATCCGGTCACCGCAGCCAGCGTCTGGCAGGTCGAGCAGCCGTCGTCGCGGTTCACCCTCGCGCTCAGCCCTGACACGTGGCGTGGATTCTCCGGCGAAGGTCAGGCCCTCGAGCTGCTCGCGTCACCCGCCGAGCACGTGGCAGAGGTGCGCGCGCAGCTGAACTGGCAGTCCGAGCTCAGCGCCGATGCGATCGCTCGGTCGGTGTCGCTCGAACGGGCGACGGTGGCACGTGCGCTGGCGCAGCTCGGTATCTGGGGCGCCGTGGGGTTCGACCTGAGTCGAGACGCATGGTTTCATCGCGTCTTGCCGGTCGACTTAGCCTCGGCGCGCGACCGCATCGAAAAGCAGCAGCCCCGGCTCAAGGCGGCGCGCAAACTCATCGCGGATGGCGCGGTCAAGCTGACGTCGAACACGGACGGCGCTCTCGCCGGCGAGGTGCGCAGCGGCGATGTGACCCATCGCTCGGAGCTGCACGGTGACTCGTCGCGCTGTACGTGTCCGTGGTTCGCGAAGCACGGAGGCGACCGCGGCGCGTGCAAGCACGTATTGGCTCTGCAGCTGCAAGCGGAGCAGCAGTCGGGCTGAGCACGGCGCGAGCGTCGTCCAGCGTTCCAACTTCCGAGCGGCGCGGCTAGGCTGCAGGCGATGCCTCAGCCGTTCGTCGAATTGCTCACCGCCGGCAAACTCGAGCCCGTCTTGGAACATGTAGCATCGCTCGACGCGGCCCAGCGGAAGGGCGCGTTTGACCAAGCCCTGGCGTGTTGCAACAAGTGGTTCGTCGGTGACTATGGCGAGGCGGACGGGCGCTACACCTGGGAGTGGCAGAGCGAAGATGGTCAGCGCGAGTGCGCCTCACTGGCGGCGCTGGTGCTCGGCACACCAGCGGCGCTCGCAGCCAAGCTGCCGGACCGATCGAAGGGAACGGTCGCGTACGGCGCCGATGCGCTGCCGGTACTGGAGCGGTTCGCACCGCCCTGGCTTACGGACGAAGGGCTCGACCGCGTGTTGGAAGCGAACCGCTTCGGCTTCGACCTCGTGGTGCAGCTGCGCGAACGTCGACTGTGCAAACAGCCGAGCTGCGACTGGTACAAGCTGCAGCTGATCGAAGCGTGTCGGCGCTGGCGTCGCCGCGATGAGACCTTTCTCGAATGGTTGGACGCGCGACCCACCGTGCGCGACGAGGACCTGCGGCTGGTGTTCGAAATCGAGGGTAGCGGCGAGACCAGCCTCGCGGCGCTCGACAAGTACGGCGGCAGCTGGGCGACCACGCTCACGGCGCTGATCGAGCGTGGCGATCTGCAGCGCGCTGACATGCTCGACCTCACGCTGGAGATCCTCAGTCGTGACTACGCGATGTTTCGTGCCGGCTGGTTCAGTCGCTTTCACGAGTCGCTGAAACCGACCTTGGACGAGCGCGCCGAGCGTCAGGCCAGCTACGAGCGTTTGCTCGGCGCGATGGTTCCGCAGACGGCGGCTTGGGCGCTCAAGGCGCTCGAAGTCCTCGCCAAGAAGCAGCGCTTGGCGGCATCGTCGTTCATCGAGGCGGTCGAGCCGGTGATGTCCGCGCCAGCCAAAGGCACCGTCCAGCGCGCGCTCAAGATCCTGACGCGACTGTTCAAGAAAGACGCCCGGCTGGCGCACGACGTCGCCGAAATGTGCCTACTGGCGTTGACGCATCCGGAGGCGGCTGTTCAGACCGATGCGCTGAAGTTGTTCCGCGCCGCCGGCGGCGAGGCGGACCCGGAACTAGCCGAGCGTCTTCAAGACGCCGCGCCGGCGCTGGCCGCGACGGTGCGACGCGAGCTAGGGCTCGGCGACGGCGATGGCGACGATGAGCAGCCCGTGGCCGCGGCGGACTGGCAGCCGTCCGATCCGCTCGCGCCCGACCAGGCGCTGGCGCACGCGCAAACGCTTGAAGCAGGGCTCGATCTGATCGCGCGCGCGTTCGAGCATCCCACCGACGTGGAACTGTACGAACTGGCACTCGACTTCATCAGTCGTACCGATCCGAAGCAGCACCCGGAATTCAAGAAGCTCGCTGGGCCGGTGACGAAGCGCAATGACGCGCTCATCAAGCGCTCGTCCTGGGAGTACACCCTGCAGGTCGAGCTCAATCGCTCCGTGCTGGCTTGGACTAAGGGCGAGAAGCTAAAGAACCAGTTCTACGATAAGAACGAACGCTCCGTTATCGAGCACTTCTTGATCGCTCGTACGGATGAGCTGGTCGAGCGCTTGCTCAAGGGTCGGTACGGCCCGCTGCTATCCACGCCCACCCATCGCTATGGGTACATCGAAGCGTCTGCGATGAAAGCGCGCATCAGCCAACGCAGCGGTGAGCTCGATACGGTCGATGCCGTCATCGCGCTACATCGCCTCGGACCGAAAGCGGCCGCGAAGCATGTGGCGGCATTGAAGAAGCGCGTTGACGACGGTCCGGCGCTCGCCGCCGCCGCGGAGGCGCTCGATCCGAAGCGGCTGTCGATGAGTTCATATGTGTACGGAAAAAAGCCGTATCTCTGGTACCGCCTCAAGGTGCTCGCCGAGCCCGGCGCGGCGCCGAAGAGCAAGGCGTTCTTCGCAGAGCACCTGGTCGCGCGGCTGGTGCTCGACAGCGACGTCGGCGGTTTGCTGGATTGGGTGATGTGGTCGCTGCCGCACGCGCCGGAGTGGACCGCCGCGGCCGAAGCGCTCGATCTCGGTGGCTACCGCTTTGACGAGACGACGCCGCCCACGCTGCTGCTCAGCTGGCGCGACCCGAGTGTCGCGCACGGTCCGAACGGTCACATCGCGCTGGCGACGGCGCTGGGTGCGCGCGCGTCGTCACTGCACCTCAGCGCGCGCGACACGATCATCGAACACGTCGAGTCCGGTCGGCTCGAGCCGGCGGCGCTGGGCGCGGCGTTTGCGATGCTGCTGCCCACCGGGATGATCAAGGCCGCGCGCTGGGCCAAAGAGCTGGCGGAAATCGCGGCGGTGTCCCGCACGCATGCGGACGCGACGCGCGTCGCGATCCTAGCCGGCCTGCGCGGCGACCCCGAGGCGTCACCGCGCGACATCGGCAAGCTGCTCACGCTCTGCAACGAGCTGCATGTGGAGCTGAACGCGCCGTGTGACGATGCCGACGCGCGTGAGTGGCTGAGCACCACGAAGCGAGGCGGCGCCGTCAAGAAGGCGGCCAAAGCCCTCCTGGCGCGCGGTTAGTCACACTGGCCAGCCCTGTAGGAACCGTCTACAACCCGCGCCATGGGATTGATGGACATGGTTACGCAGTTCGGTGGTCAGGACGCCGTGGGACAGGTCGCCAAGCAGTTTGGTTTGGACGAGCAGACGACGCAGGCCGCGGTGGGTGCGCTCCTGCCCGCGATCGCTAGCGGGCTCAAGGCCAACGCCAGCAAACAGGGCGGCACCCAAGCGTTGTTCGATGCGCTGGCCGGTGGCGGTCACGCCAAGTACCTCGAAGATCCGGCGCAGCTCGCCAGCGATGGTGCCACAAGCGAAGGCAACGGCATCTTGGGTCACGTGCTCGGGAACAAGGATGCGAGTCGCGCCGTCGCGGCGTCGGTCGCCCAAGCTGTCGGCGTGGAAAATGAGACCGTCAAAAAGATGTTGCCGATCGCTGCGGCGATGGCCATGTCAGGGCTGGCTAAAAAGAGCCAAGGCCAGCCGCGGTTTGGGGCCGAAGACCTGACCAACCTACTCAGGCTGTTGTAGCTCGTGGTCGCGCCGGTCAGCGGTCGCCGGTCCCCGATCCTCGCCGGCGGTGTTGATGCGACGATGCTGGTGTTGGGCGGTTGCCTGTTTTGGTTTCGGCGTCGACGTGACCTGGGGTAGAAGCTGCAGGCGTGCGGCTTCCGCGTGCGGAATCTGCACTACTCCGTGCCGGTCAATAAAAGAGCCCAGGATTTCTGCTGTATTAGGCATTTGGCACGGCAACTGCAGACGCGCGGACACCACCAGCGGACCGCGCCATTCGCTTCACTTGTAAAGGACGAGCATGAAAACACGCCTGATATTCCTCGCCGGTAGCCTACTCGCGTTTGGCGCCGGCTGTAGCCATCGACATCACCTCCCAACCGCCCACGCAGCCGACGGCGCGACGAAGGTCATCGCGAGTCCCGGTACGTTGACGATAGTTCAGCAGACCAAGACCGGGGCGCGTTCGTGCACGCTGCAGCTCCCCAAGTCGTATGCGCATGGGCGCGGCGGACGCCATCGCGGCGGGGGTGCTCGAATGGCCCCTCCAATGGCCCATAGCTGGCAACGCGGCGACGCTCGAAAAAGGCACCGCCGCGGCGGTGGACCTGGGATGGGCCGCAAGAGGATGATGCCGATGCCGGGCATGATGATGATGGGTGCTCGCGGGCGCCAGGCCCAAGGCGGCAAAGGCGCCATGAAAATGGACATGCTGCTGTTTCGCTTGTGCGAAGCGCGCAGCAACGGAGATATTTCCCCAGAGCAATATAACGCCGCGTTGACCAAGCTGCTCGACAAGGTCACCCGAGTCCACACGCCACCGAAGCCACCTGGCGGTCAGGGTCGTGCCAACGGTCGGTGGTTCGACGGGCGTCGTGGCCAGGGGCCTTGGGGGCGGGGCTGGCGTCCCGGTCCGAAGCCAGAGCCCGGCGAGGTGGAGAAACCCAAGCCGCCGGGGGCTGATCCGAAGGCCAAGCCGAAACCCTAGAGCACGAAGTCCCAGGGCAGGGGCGATCGCGCCCCGCGGAAACGTCAATTCGACTTTCTGCGGGAGCGCGGTAACGTGCCGCTCATGTGTACCAACCCCTGGGTAGCCGCAATCACTCTGGTCGTCGGTCTCGGCGCGATGGCGGCGTGCAGCGACGACCAAAAGGCGGACAACGGTGGCGTGCAGCCGGATGGCGGTGCCGGTGCTGGCGGCGCTGACGCTGGCGGGGGTGCTGGCGGCGGTGACGCTGGTGCGGACGCGCCCATGGTAACGCTGCCGGTCAAAGCCAACGAGTTGGTCAGCGGTCAGTTCGCGCAGTCCGAGGGCATAGCGTTCAACGGTGAGGGCCGCCTGTTCGTGGTCGCCGATACGGACCTGTGGGAGGTCAAACCCGACGGGTCGACCAGTATGGTCGCCGATCTGACCAACCCGGTCGGTCTAGCGTCGCGTGGTAAGGACGAGATCCTGGTCGCCGAGTTCGGCGACAAGACGTTCACCAAGGACGGCATGAACGACGACGGGTCGGTGTTGAGCGTCACCCCGGACGGTACCGTCACGACCATCGCGACGGGCATCGGCGATCCGAACTTCATCCACGTTCGCAAGGACGGCACCTTGCTCGTTTCCGACGACTTCACGGACAAGATCTACGAGGTGGCGACGGACGGAACCGTGTCGACGTTCCTGCAGGGTATTCAGTCGCCGAACGGAATGGTCGAGTCCCTAGACGGCAACGACCTATTCGTGGCGCAGACGTTCACGATGCTCGATCCACTCACGTTTGACGATCGTCTATGGCGTGTACCGCTGACGTCAGGGGCCCCGGGCACGCCGGTGGAGCTCGGCGCGACCGGCGGTGCCGGGGCGAACGACGGAGTCGCGATGGACGCCCAGGGCCGCATATATGTTGCCGAGAACGTCGGCGCCAGCGTGTGGCGTTTCGATCCGAAAACCGGCGACAAGGAGCTTGTCGTAGACATGGTCGGTGGGGTCGCCAGCCTGGCGTTCGGCGAGGGCGACTTCAACGCCACGTCGATCTACGCGACGAATTTGTTCGGTGGAAAGGTCTGGGAGATACCCATTGACGTGGCCGGTGCTCCGGTGAATCGATAGCCATGACCAACGTCACCAGCGCGCGGATCCAGCACGCGACCATCGAAGTCCAGCGTCACTATGACGTGCCGCCCGCGGCCGTCTATCAGGCGCTCGCCGACGCCGAGGCGCGCAAGCGTTGGGGCGCTCCGGGGCCGGATCAGGAGATCGTCTTCGAGGAACGGAACTTTTCAGAAGGCGGCCGAGAGGTGAGCCGGTGCGGTCCGAAAGGCAGCCCGAACATCTCCGTCGAGGCGCAGTACGTCTGCATCGTTCCCTGTACACGGATCGTTTTTACGGAGAAAACGGCGATGGGAGAGGCTGTCCTGTCCCTAGCGGTGGTCAGCATCGAACTCGGGGAGGCCTCAGGCGGCACCGACTTGCTGGCGACGATTCAGGTCGCGGCGACGCCATGATCGAAGGCAACCGGTCGGGCTACGCGGCCGCTTTCGAAAACCTGGCGCGCGAGTTCGAGTAGCGCCAGCGGCTCGCACTGATCATTGCGAGCGCGGCGCCCCGTCGTGGTCACGGCTTCAGGGCGTTCATCAGCTCGAACGCAGCCCAAACGCCGGGGTCCTTCCGACACGTCCAGAACCGCCTGAGGCGCTCGACGGGCAGCGCTTGGTCGCAGTGGATCTCCGCCAGGCGGAACGGATGGTCCGCGCGCTTGGAAACGATCGCTGCTTGGTACGCCTGCACCAGCGACGTTGGTTTCATGACCTGAGCGAGGTCGACTCCCATTGTCGCGCAATCGGCGGATCGCTTCTGAATGACGTCAGCGATCGCCGTGCAGACTTTCATCATCGCCGCGGCGTCGTCGACAGCGGGCGCGTCCGCGGGCGGCGTGTCGGCGTCCGGCGGTTGCGTTGCCTGTGTGCTCGTAGCTGAACCGGTTGACCGCGGTGGGGCGGTTGGGGCGGTCGGGGCGGCCACCGCTTCGGCCTCGTGCGCTGTCGCGGCCGGCTCGGGGGCTTCAGGCTGTGCGGCTGGCCGTGAACCGGCGCCGGGCTGACCTGCACACGCCGCCGCGAGGACGGTGACGCAAAGTGGCCAGCGTTTCATCGCGCCGTCCGCACTCGATACTGCCCGGTACCGTCGTCTTCGCGAGACATGCGCCCCAGCATGTACCGGTAGTGCGCAGCGCCGCCCTGGGCCATTAGTCGCGATGCGCCGGGCACGTGGCGCCACGTGAGCGTGCTGGCGCGTCCAAGCGCCTGAAGCGTGCGGATGCTCCAGTGATCATCGCCAGCGTTAGGAAGCTGCATGCCGGTGACGTAGTCGTCGCCGGTGAGATAGCGACACGATTGGTACAAGAAGTCGCGCAGCAGCCGGACGCCGAGTTCAGTACCGCCGAAGCGCTTGGCGACATCGTCCATGACCTTCTTCGTCGCCGGGCTCAGCTTCTCCGGCTTGGCCTGGTCCAGAAGACTGACGTGAAAGAGCTCTTGCTGGTCTTCGATCGTGCGGGGGAGCAGCTCGTCGTCGATGCCGAGAATATGGCCGGCGTAGCGCCACAGCAACGTGAACGCATCGAGCTCTGCCGTCTCGAACTCGATGCCCATCCGCGCCAGCCCGCGGATGTTGCTGAACCCGAAGAGCCCCAACGTGATGGCTAGGTCGTGTTGATTGATGGGGACTTCGGTGGGGTGTTTGAATCGACCAGTTGACACGAGGAAATGTCGGATGGCGCCGTGCAGAAGTCGAACCCGCAGCAGCACTTCGTGCGCGTCGCCGCCGGGCTGCATCGAACCCTCGAACGACATCTTGAGTACGAGCGCCGATGTTTCGTTGAGTCGCCGGCTGCTGTCGCCGCTCAACATGCCGGTCATGCCCGTGATGATCGCCATCTTCTGAAACACCGCGCCGCCGACGAGGCCACCGGCGAACAGCGAAACCGCCATGTGGACTGGGAATCCGCTCAGCATCTGTTGCCCGAGGCGCATCCGATCGAAGTCCGCCCAGTCGGGCACATCGTTGCAGGCGTCGAGGAACGCTTGGAAGACGCCGCCTTCAGACTTCGCGAGGTGACGCACCTCG
>JAUIKB010000184.1 GCA_030430975.1 Polyangia bacterium | reverse complement strand
TAGGGTCGATCGATCCAGTACGCGGTGGTCGCGAGGTCGAGATCACGGATCGTGTCCAAATCGTTTTCGACCTGCGCCTGATCGTCGTTCTCGTCGCGCCAGATCCACGGGCCCAGCGCCCAGCGCCCAGGCAGTCGCGGATAGCCCGTCACGTCATAGTAGTGCTTGGTCACGTCGAGCGGATGCTCCGCCGCGAACAGGTGAAACGTCAGCGTCTCCGGGACGTCGTCGGGCAGGTCCCCGACGGTCGCGAACACCGCTTCGACCCGATCGTCGGTCGTCGCCGCTACGTCGAACGAGCCGGCGAACGGCGATTCGACGAACAGGCCCCAACCCGTCGTGCCGGTTACAAACGGAACAGGCACGTGGGCCTCGTTGTTGGAGCTCTCAAGATTCGTGACCTCGAGCTGCATCGCTCGAATTTTCCCACGATGATTCACCGCGTCGAAGTACTCACCGAGCCCGTAGAAGCCCTCCGACGCGTCCGTCTTGGGCGCGAGCTTGATGAACGCTATGTCGTCGCCCTTGTCTGTCGGTACGACACTCGCACCGAAGCGCCCCTCGGCATCGAGCGTTACGACGAGCGTCGACTCCTTACCCCCCACGTGCGTCAGCGCCACCTCCAGCCGCTCGTCGGTTTGCTCGGTGACTTCGGCCGCGTCGACCGACAACCACTCCAAGCCTTCGGGTGGGAAGTACGAGCTGTCTTCGGTGGCGAGCAGATACGGGTCGTACAGCCGCGTGTCGTCGATCTCGTCGACGCGCCCGAGCTGGAAACCATCGGCGGGAAACGTCAGCAGCGGCGACCGCTCGCGCTCGAGGGTCAGCTCAAACGGTTCGGCCACGACCCGCACCGAGAACGGCCCCGCGAGTAGCTCTGGGTCCGTCGGCCCACTGGGTTTCGGGTCGGGATCGTCGCTTGCGCCGCAGCCGACGACCAGGACTGATCCCACAAGGCACGCGCACAAACGGCTTCGCATTCGCGAAGCCTAGCGCGTCATGTCGTCAGAAGCGGATCAGGCTTTGACGGAATTGCGACGGCGACGGTTCTTCGCCTTGAGCTTCGCCTTATGTCGGGCGCAGCGCTTGCGATTGGTCTTCCGGGGCGTCTTCGTTCGTGCCAGATACATGGGACGGGCGGTCTACGGTATTGCCGTGGCTCGCGCAAGTCGACGCCAGCCGAAACGCAAAATATTGATTAGTTTCAGCTAGTTACAGCACTGAACCGATCCACAGCGTTACGCGCTGCGAGCACGGCTCGAGCGAGTTGAACTGGGGGGACGCGTAAACCAGTTCGCGGGACTTGCGGTTCATCCGTCTGCCGTGCCCCCGGAATCGTGGCCGCGCAGCGTCTCGATCCGGCGCCTTATCTTGCGGGCGGCGCGGCGGTTGACCACACCGACGACGAGATACACGGCGACGGCCACCAGCAACGTGAAGCCGAGCACGGCGTAGGCCCTCGGGGTTACGACCGGTCGTCCCAGCACGACGACCACAGCGTCTATGTAGACGACGGCGATCCCTGGGACGAACGGCAACAAATACCAACGCCAGACCGACTCCAGCAACTCGGCCCGTCGCGTCAGCGCACCTACGTGCTCCTCGTAGAACTCACGCGTCGGCGCCGACGGCGAAACACTCGGAACGCGACTTCGCTTGAATATCACATAGCAAATAAATAGCCCCGACGTTGCCAAGAGCAGCATCCCGACGGCTGTCGGCGTGCGTTCCGCGCGATACGCCGAGTATAGGCACCACGGAACCAGAAACACACCAGCAACCCACTCTTGGATGTTCATGCGACGGACGCTGCGACGCAGGTCACGGTCGGCAGCTTGCAGCTCTTCGAGAGTCAACGTTGGCGCTGCATCCGTCGGCCGCAACCACGCCGTGCGTAGCAGCGCGAGCGGGTCTGGCTCGTTCGGATCATTCATCGATCGACTCCTCTTGCAACCGCTTCGCCAGACGCTGACGAATCCGCGTCAGTCGAGTGCCTACGTTGCTCGCGGACGTGCCGACTACCTCTGCGATCGCCCGCGAATCCAAGCCTTCCAAGTAGAGCAACACGATTTGCTGACTCGGCAGGTCCAGGCCCTTGAGCGCTGCCGAAACATCCAGAACGCGCTCGTCGTGTTCCTGGTCGTCGACTGCCGTCTGTTGGGCTGCCTGGTCGTCCTCTAATCGCTCAACTGCTGCACGTTTGCGAAGCGCTCGGCCAACGTGGCTGGCAGCAACGTTGTGCGCGATCCGCAGAGCCCACGTAGCCTGAGTCGACTCGCCGCGGAACGACGGCAGCGACCGCCAGATCGCCAGCGCGATCTCCTGGTACAGGTCGCGCCGCGCGTCGGGGTCGCGTTCGCGGAAACGACACAACCGCCAAATGGCAGCACCGGATGCCGCAAAAACAGCCTCGAACTGCTGCTGAAGCGCACGAGTGCTCGGCGCTTCAGCGGACACGGCGGTCAGCCACAACCAGCGACGCGCGTGACTCGACGAAGACGTTGGCAACTCAATCGCGAGCGCAATCGCCAGCGCACTCATCGCTATCGTCGAGCCAGCGAGTTGCTGTTCGGCCGCGCCGCTTCGAATCGCAGTGTGTCGTTACGTTCGGGGAACGCGCTCGCCAGCAGCACGGGAACGCCGTCCGCATCCGTAACGAGGGACTTCACGTTCGAGACCTTACCGCGAACTGCGTGGATGTGGAGATGCGGTTCGCTGGTGTTGCCTGAGTTGCCGACTCTCCCGACCAGCACGCCCTTGGCAACGCGGTCACCTATCGCCACGGCAGTACTGCCCGACCTGAGATGGGCCAAGAGCACTGTGACGTTGTCACAGTGGATCGCAACCATGTTGCCTGCCGGACCACGCTCGAGCGACGCCCCCGTTGGCATCTTACCGGCGGCAACATCGGGCACTCCATCGACCACCGCGACAACCTCCCCGGCACACGGTGCAAGCACGCCCACGTCGTAAATTGCAAACTCGCCCAGGGCGCGGGGCGCCAGGCTGGACGCGCGGGTTCCGAAACGGTTCATGCCCACGATGTCCAAGGCGTACCGCTGAGCTGACACGCCGTGATGATGATTCATCACCGGGTTGGCTCCGCCGTGAACGACCCAGTACCGGCCCGCCGGAAGCGGAGCGCCTAGTGCGCTTGCGACGGCGGGGGTCGACGGTCCGGCGAGCTCGACGACCGTCGTCGCCAAGAGCCCCGCCAGCAGAGCAGCCGCGGCGATGCCCGGCCAGCTGCGCTTACGCGTGGGAAACCAGGGCGCAGCCAGCAGCAAGCGGAGCGAAAGCAAGAGCAAGGCAGCGCCCGTCAACAGCACCAGCCAGCGCGTGTATCCCCCCAGCACCGCCCAGCCGGCTCCTGCAGTGAACAGAAAACCCACGTACATCGTGGCCGCCAGCGTCGTGAATAGGCGACCGATTCGTGACGACGGACGCCGAAACGCGAGGGCCGCGCACCACGCTAGCGGCACAAACAGGTGAAACAGGGCGGTTACGAAAACGATCAACATCAGCTGCATGCTCCGAAAAAGAGGGCCATTGCAGCGTCAGTCTCTCGACCCCGGCGATCTGTCACACGACGGCGCTTTTTTTTTCGCCGAACGGCGAGGTGCCGTGAAGAAATTCAGTTGTCCCGGGCTTCACCCTCAGGTGCCGGCCGGGTTTTAGTGAGCCGCGGCTTTCAGCCGACTGAGAACGTCAGCGGGGCGCACTCGCCCACTTCGATTCGAATACGGTCGCCCGAGCTGAGCGGACCGACGCCAACCGGTGTCCCCGTCGCGATCAGGTCTCCGGGTTCCAGCGTCATGAATCCGGACGCGAACTCGATCAGCGTGGGGATATCGAACACCATCTGCTCAATGTGCCCGTCTTGGCGCAGCTCGTCGTTCTGCCACAGCCGAACCGCCGCGTCCGACGGAGGCATGCCCGCGACAATCTCAGGGCCGGCTGGACAGAACCCGTCCATTCCTTTGGCTCGCGTCCAAAGCTTGTCCGTCTTCTGGTAGTCGCGGGCAGTGATATCGCACACGGCGGTGTACCCACGAACGTGGGCGCTGGCGGCTTCGCGGGTGACGCGGCGCGCTCGCTGACCGATCACGATGCCGAGCTCCGCCTCGAAGTCGACGCGCTCGACGCCGTCAGGCAGCTCTACTGTGCCGCCGGACTCGAGCAAACTCGACGGTGGCTTGAAGAACAGCATCGGTTCAGAGGGCACCTCGCCGTGCATTTCGGCGGCGTGTGCGCGGTAGTTTTTTGCCACACAAATAATCTTACTCGGGCTCAGCCCGGTCGACTCAAGCTTCTTCATTAGGCACTCCGTTGACTACCATCTCGTCCAAGTCCGCCTCCGACACGACCACGGTGCCGTGCTTCTTGGCCGCATCGAGCTTGCTCTTGCCGACTTTCTCACCGGCCACCAAGAAGCTCGTGCCCTTCTTCACCTTGTCGTGCACGGTGCCGCCTGCGTCCCGGATCGACTGGTGCACATCGTCGCGCTTGCGCGTGAGCACCCCCGTTACGCAAAACGTGTACCCGGTCAGCGGTCCCTCGGCGGCGACCGCCGCCTTCGGCTGAGGCCGCCCGACGTCACGCTCGACTAGCTTTTCCAGCAGCTCGCGCCGCGACGTATCGCCGTGAAGCAGCGAACGGACGCTTTCGACCATCTTCGGACCGAAGCCGCTGATCGCGTCGACCTTCTCGATCGTCTCTTCCTCACTCCACGCGAGCATTGCCGGGAGCGTCTCGGCTACCTCCGCTAGCTGACGACAGGCAGAGTGGCCGACCATCTCGATGCCTAGCCCGGTGAGTAAACGGTCAAGCGTGCGTTCCTTGGAGCGGGCGATGGCATCGATGACGTTCTGAGCGCTCTTCTTCCCCATGCGCTCCAGGCTGAGTACATCGTCGAGCGTGAGATCGTACAGGTCCGCTACGTCGCCGACCTTTCCGCCGGCCACGAGCTGTTCGATCAGCGACGAGCCCAGGTGATCCACGTCCATCGCCGTACGGTGAGCGTAGTACTTGAGCGACGCTCTGACGATCGCCGGGCAGCGCTGATTCGTGCAGCGCGACGCCACGCCGTCTTCGCGACGCTCGACGGGCGAGTCGCAGATCGGACACGTTGACGGCAGCTCGAACTTGCGCTCCTTGCCGGTGCGGACCTTCTTATTAACGGCGACAACCTGCGGGATGATCTCGCCGGCCTTCTCGATCGCGACGGTGTCGCCGATCCGAATGTCGAGATTGCTGATGACGTCTTCATTGTGTAGCGACGCGCGCGCGACAGTCGTGCCCGCTAGCTCCACAGGTTCGAGCACCGCGACCGGTGTGATCGCACCCGTCCGCCCAACTTGAACGATGATGTCGTGCAGCTTCGTCTCTGCCCGCTCGGCCCCGAACTTGAACGCGATCGCCCAACGTGGAAATTTCGAAGTGCTTCCCAGAATGTCTTGCTGCGTGAAGTCGTTGACCTTGATCACGGCACCGTCGATTTCGTACGGATAGTCTGCTCGACTCTTTTCGATCTCGTCGATCGCCGCGCGAACGGCGTCGAGGTCGGCGCATACCTTCTCTTTTTGGTGCGAGGGAATGCCCCACTTGGCCAGCTTGGCCAATGAGTCCGCG
Source organism: Polyangia bacterium (assembly GCA_030430975.1). Taxonomy (GTDB): domain Bacteria; phylum Myxococcota_A; class Polyangia; order Polyangiales; family Polyangiaceae; genus JAUIKB01. The sequence goes on along the minus strand of JAUIKB010000184.1, from coordinate 3,123 downwards.
TGTGACTTCGCAATCTGTGGTCCTTCGACGACCTGATAGACCATCGCGCGCAGCCGACGCTCCGCCACCTGACGAGGGTCGAGCATGCGCAGGCTGCCACTCGCCGCGTTGCGTGCATTGGCGAACGGTGCATCCCCACGCCCTGTTCTGATCTCGTTGATCTCCTCCAGATCGCGCCGATAAATCACGACCTCCGCGCGGAGAGTCAGTGGCCCTTTGTGTTCGATCGTCAACGGCAACGACCGGATGGTGCGGAGGTTTTCGGTGATCTCCTCGCCGCTCTTGCCATCACCGCGCGTCGTGCCCTGAGCGAGCCTGCCGTCGCGATACAGAATCTCGATGCTGCCACCGTCCAGCTTTGGCTCGACGCAGTACTTCACCTTGGCCCCTGATTTGAGTCGGTCGGTCACACGGCGCATGAACTCGGCGAGCTCTTCGTCGTTGTAGGTATTGTCCAGCGACATCATCGGCGTCTCGCGTTTGATCGTTCGCAAGTCGCTCCGAGGCTGGTCACCGACTCTCTGCGTCGGCGAGTCGGGCGTCAGGAGTTTGGGATTCGCCTCTTCCAGATCACGAAGCTCTCGATACAGCTTGTCGTATTCGCGGTCGCTGATCGTCGCGTCGTCGAGCACGTAGTAGCGATAGTCGTGGGCCTTGATCTCGCGGACGAGTTCGGCGTGACGAGCGGCGGGTTTTGAGGCTTTTGCGCGGGGCACGGCGCGTATTCGATGCTGCCCACCGTCACGGGTCAAGGCAGCAGAGCCGCGAAATCTAGCGGGCGCACGTCAGTGTCTGCTAAGCCGTCAGGCTCATTTCGGCACCATGACTAGCGACGAAGACAGCCCCGAGGTCAGCTCCGCGCCCGTGGAAACGAGCAGCGACGGATCGCTCGCGTGGCGTCTCGGCGGCATGCTGAAGACGATGCGCCCGCATCAATGGGTGAAAAACTCGTTTGTGTTGGCACCCGTCGTGTTCGCCAAAGAGATCTTCGACCCGGTTCTGCTAACCAGCGCGGCGAGCGCGTTCGTGATCTTCTGCTTGCTCGCGAGCTCGGTTTACACACTCAACGACATCATGGATGTCGAGGCAGACCGCGCTCATCCGGTGAAGTGTCTGCGTCCGATCCCATCGGGTCGTGTGCCGCTGGGCATGGCCAAGGGGCTGCTCGGGGTCTTGATCCTCATCGCGCTGGGTGGCGCATTTGCGATCCGCCTCTCGTTTTTTCTCGTGGCGGTGGGCTATTTCACAATGAACGTGGCGTACTCGATGCGCCTCAAGAAAATCGCCTACCTCGATGTCTCCTGCATCGCGACCGGCTTTGTCCTGCGGGTGATGGGGGGCGGCTATGCCACCGAAGTCAACGTCTCCAAGTATCTCTTAGTCTGTACCGCGCTGCTCGCGCTGTTCCTCGGCTTCGGCAAGCGCCGGCACGAAATCTCAGCCGAAGGCAAAACCGGTAAGACACGCGCGGCCCTCGACTCGTATTCAAAACGTGGACTGGATGTAGCGCTACTCGTTACCGCTGGCGCTACCACCGCAACCTATCTGCTGTACACGCTCGATCCCGATACGAAGGCGTTCTTCAAAACCGACCATCTGTGGCCGAGCACGCTGCTCGTGCTGCTCGGCGTGGGCCGGTTTCTCCACCTCGTCCGCAACCGGCCCAAGTCGGAGAGCCCAACGCAGGACATGCTGAAGGACGGACCCATGGTCGGCATTGTGCTGCTCTGGGTGATCCTGGTTTTGTGGATCGTTTACAATCTCCGACCCGGTTGAACGTGCCGACACGACGAGTCGGCCAGCGCACGCGGACAGCCACTGGCGGCTAAAGCGTCGCGTCGGGTGGCGGTGTGGAGATCCTGGCTCTTCCCTCTTTGGGCCCTGTAGTAGGATGCGCCCAATCCACACCGACCATTCCCCTGCAGACTGAGAGATCATCTATGCGACGGCGAGTATCCATTCATCTTGCATTGCTGAGCTTGGGGCTCCTCGTTGTAGCCCCCGAGGCGAGCACCAAGACAACCCCTGAGACCTCTGAATCGGCTAGTTTCGAGGCGGCCGGCAATGCCAAGTCGCGAAGTGGCGCCAGCGCAAAGCGAAAGTCGAGAGCGGAGCGTAAGCGAGCCAAGGTTAAGAAGTCCAAGAAGTCCAAAGACTCCAAGAACGCTAACAACTCCAAGAGCCCCAAGAACTCCAAAGACGCCGAGAACGCCAAGACCGCCAAATCACTCTGGGTGTCGGTGATGTCCGGCAAGCTGCCGATCATGGTCCACAGACTGGATAAGAAACCGGCGAAGATGATCGCGACCAAGGTGCAGGCCGGCAAGGTCTATCAAGCCAAGATCGAGAAGCAGAAGAAGACGACGCGGCTTGGACATTCGAGGGTGATGAAGCTCTATCACCTGCTCTATGGGGAGGACTGCAAGTACCCGGATGATGTCGTCGACCAACCGAACTGGGATCCGTTGGAGCTGAGCTATATGCTCGTATGGGCCCCCTGTGCCTGGGCCAACAGCCTCTGCTTTCTCACGCGAAGCGATCGACCCGAAGCGGCGAAGGAGACCAAGGCGATGACCGTTATCCCGGCCTCGAAGTCAGCCGCTCTGCAAATGGCTACGAACTCCAACCCCAAGATGAGCGAGAATCTCATCCCGGTGATCCTTTTCGGTACGCGCGCCAAGATGGAGCTGTTGCGAAAAAAGATGCAGACTGGCTACGCGACCGGTCTGGCCAACCCCACGCCTATTCCCAAAAGCAATTGGGCCAATGTCAACGGCACAAAGACCTGCGTCAAGTCGGGCTTCGCAGCCCCCGGGCGCACGACGATGGTCACCGAGCAGTGGTTTAATTACCGGAAGTGATTAGTTAGGTTCGACTCCGCAACCCAGCGGCGGCTTCCCCTAGCCGAACGCGCTACAACGCCAGCACCCACAGGTCGTACAGGGCGTGGGTCCACACCGCCGGCGCGAACCCGCGGAACGCGTAGATCACCGTAAACACGATCCCACACACCCAGCGGAACGCGAACACCTTCATATCGAAGGCTTCTCCCGAGGCGCCGATGTGGTGCCAGGCGCTGAACAGCGCGGCTGCGGCGATCGCCCACACCAGCTTGGTCAACAC